>QIDY01000023.1 GCA_003228495.1 Nitrospirota bacterium | reverse complement strand
CAAATTCAAGCTTGTGTTCATCGGTCAGTTTGAGGATTGCCGCAAACGGTCGGCCAAGCCGACTGCGAAATCCCTGCAACGGACCAATCGTACGTTCCGTAATCAGAGTTTCTGCTTCAGGTACTTCCAATTGACGGCTGCCAGGAATTTTCGTAATTGAAAAATCGCACTGCGTGCAGGCAAACCGTTTGTAGTTTTCTTTGACTAGGGCGCCGCAGGTGGGGCAGGGTGATTGCAATGTTGCGTAATCGCCTGGAATGGTTGTTGCGCCGTAGTTTTTTGCCCTCGCAACAATTTGTTCAACGATCTTACTGATTTCTTGCATGAACGCTTCGCGGTCCAACTGACCACGTTCTATCTGCGAAAGTTTGCTTTCCCATTCGCCGGTCAGTTCCGGCATCGTGAGTTCGGTTACCCCCAGCCCGCGCAACAAGGTCAACAGTTGAAAGGCTTTGGTGGTGGGCATCAGTGACTTGTCTATGCGCAAGAGATAGTTTTCGCTAATCAAGCCTTCGATGATCGCAGCGCGGGTTGCCGGTGTGCCCAGACCTTTGCCGGACATGGCTTGGCGCAAGTCTTCATCATCAATCAGCTTCCCAGCGCCTTCCATCGCAGAAAGCAGTGTGGCTTCGGTATATCTGGCCAGTGGTCTGGTCGCCAGGTCGCGAACGTCAATATTGCTGACCGTGGCTTGTTCATGCTCACCAACTGCGACGAGCGTGCCCTCACCTGCAATGGCTTCACGACCGTAAATGGCCAACCAACCCGGCTTGACCATCACCTTGCCTTCAGTCTTGAAGTGGTGCATGTCGATCCGGGAAATACGGGTGGTGTTGCGAAACTCCGCAGGTGGGAAAAACACCGCCATGAATCGACGTACGACCAGGTCGTAGATCTTGGCTTCGGCTTCGGTGAGATTCTTGGGTGCCTGTAATGTCGGAATAATGGCGAAGTGGTCAGAAATTTTCGCGTCATTGAAAATGCGCTTGTTCGGTTTGACCCAGTCATTGCTCAGAATGGTTGCCGCATGCGGCCCTATCGGATTGCCGCCGCTGCCGGTTATGGCTGACAATCGCTCACTTGACTCATCACGCAGAATGCCCAGCGTCTCTCGCACGGTAGCGAGATAGTCTTCCGGCAGAGCACGCGAATCGGTTCTTGGATACGTCAACACCTTATGGCGTTCATAGAGCGCCTGGGCCAGTGACAATGTGGCCTTAGCCGAAAAACCAAACCGGGCGTTGCCTTCACGTTGCAGACTGGTCAGGTCAAACAGCATCGGTGCGCTTTGCGTCGTCGGCTTGGTTTCTTCAGTGACCACCGCCTGCTGACTCTGGCAGGCCTGCATGATCGCTTCAGCCTGATGGCGTTCCCACAGTCTCTCTGCGCGCCGCTCCACATCTTCGTCATTCTTTTTGAAGGCCGTATCAAACCAACGACCCGGATACTGTCCGGCCGCGACATCAAACCGGGCATGCACTTCAAAGTACGGCCGCGAGACGAATTGCTTGATCTGTTCCTCACGCTCCACGACGATGGTCAGGGTGGGTGTTTGAACCCGACCAACGGTGGTGAGGTAAAAACCCCCGTCTTGGGAGTTGAACGCCGTCATCGCCCGGGTGCCGTTAATGCCAACCAGCCAGTCTGCTTCTGAGCGGCATCGGGCGGCATCGGCGAGCGGCTTCATGTGTTCATCATCGCGTAGCTTCTCAAACGCTTCGCGAATGGCCTTGGGCGTCATGGATTGCAGCCAAAGCCGGCTGAGCGGCTGCGTAGCCTTCGTGTGCTGGACAATCAGCCGGAAGATCAACTCGCCTTCGCGCCCGGCATCACAAGCGTTGATAATCCGGTCGATATCTTTGCGGCGTATCAGTCTGGCGAGCAACTTGAGGCGGTCTTCGGTTCGGGGGATCGGGTTCAGGTCAAAGTGATCGGGAATGACCGGCAGGTTGGCGAAAGACCACTTGCCTCGTTTGACCTCTACGCCGTCAGGCGCCTTGATTTCAAGGAGGTGCCCAACAGCCGACGTCACAACATAGTCGTCATCTTCAAAATAATCCTTCTCGCGTTTCAGTCCGCCAAGCGAACGCGCAATGTCGGCTGCAACAGAGGGCTTCTCGGCAATTATCAGCGATTTACTCATTAGCAACCCCTACCGGGGAAGACTCCTTTGGCATCTTTGATGTAAGGGAAATGCCTTGACAGTTTTTGATGAAATATTTTTGTTAGGAAAATTGGCTGGTGGATATTATCGGATACTTGTCCGGACGTACTGAAGCCCTGGTATTTGTTTTATAAGGCCTTTAATCTCTAAAGACAAGAGAATACTCATCATCTCGGAAGAAGAATATGAACCTTGAGAGATTAATTCGTCAAGTGAAACGGGTTCTAGAGAAATTCGGTCGAACACGCCTTGTTCCTCTGGCCCTAAGGCGATGGACGAAGGTTGACTTGCACCCACATGTTGTTGCGTTTGCAGTTGATCACAGAAAGAGGGTTCTAACATAGGAAGAATTTCTTCCACAATATCCCAGGGTTTTTCTACCAGTTTCGCTCCCTGTTGAATGAGACGGTGGGGGCCCTGACTGAGGGGATGTGTGACATTTCCCGGCACGGCAAAGACCTCGCGATTCTGCTCCAAGGCCATCCGGGCAGTAATGAGGGATCCGCTTTTTGACGTGGCTTCGGTGACAATCACACCAAGGGAAAGTCCACTGATGACCCGATTGCGTTGCGGAAAATGATAAGATTGGGGGGAAGTGCCCATGGAAAATTCGGAGAGCACTGCACCATTCTGCTCGATCCGTTCTCGAAGCTTGAGGTGTTCAGGGGGATAAGTTCGATCAATCCCGCACCCGAGAATGGCTAATGTTCTCCCTGCTGAAGCCAACGCACCTTCATGGGCATCAGCATCAATACCTCGCGCCAGGCCACTCACAATAGTGAAGCCTAGTGCCGCTAAATCTCCGCTGAGTTGCCTGGTGAATGCCCGTCCGGGATGTGAGCCTTTCCGTGCTCCGACGATGGCGAAGGCATGTTGATCACGCTCTAGCAATTGGCCGGTGTAATATAATAAGGGAGGAGGATCGGCAATTGTTTTTAAGCGAGCGGGGTATTGAGAATCTGTCAATGTCACAATGGAAAATCGGCCAGCGGCAACGGCTTCCATTTCGCGTTGGATCTGTTTGTAGGTTGTACCGGAAAGTGGTTGCTGGAGAGATTGAGCGAGAGCGGGGGAAAGATCTCCCGTGGCCACAAGGGCAGGAAGATTGGCTCTCCGAATGGCTTCAGGTGAACCAAACTGACTTATAAGCCTGGTGTACGTAATGGGGCCGAGTCCTTTGACCGCTCGCAGTTCTAACCATCCTTGCAAGTCGGAGGACGTGCTCATAACCTAGGAAGCCGTTCGTGACTCGGCTCGCTGTGCGACTTTTCCAACTACCACAATGTCATATTGTTCAAGGTGTAAGAGGGGATCGGCCTTAAAAAGCACTTGTTGTTGAAATTCTTGTTCTAATTGTTCGATGTTTCCATGTTCGGTATCAAAGAGTAATTCGATGACTTTGGGGTTAGCTCCCACCACAATGCGTTGAGCTTGTCCCCGGCTATTGCCGATTCGCCGAATGTCTCGGAAGATTTCATAGGCCATCGTCATGGTGGATTTGGTATACCCTCGGCCCTCGCAGTCGTTGCAAATTTCTGACAATGTTCGAAGGAGATCTTCCCTTACGCGTTCCCGAGAAATTTCAATCAGGCCTAGATCAGAAATGCGGGAAATACGTGTTTGCGCTTTATCATTTGCCATGGCCTCCACGGTGGCCTGATAGACTTTCTCGCGATTCCGTTCTCGTTCCATATCGATGAAATCAATTACAATGATCCCCCCAATGCCGCGTAATTTCACTTGGTACGCAATTTCTTTAGCCGCTTCCAGATTGTTTTTGAGAATTGTTTCTTCTTGATCCCGTTTGCCGACAAATCGTCCGGTATTCACATCAACCACCGTCATGGCTTCGGTGTGGTCGATCACGATATGGCCTCCGGATTTGAGCCAGACTTTTCGACTTAATGCCCGGGTAATTTCCAGTTCAATGCCCAGATGATCGAACAGACCTTCCGGTTTCTTGTCATAGAAATGGACGCGGGATGCCTGCTCCGGGAGATACCGCCGCACAAAATCTTTGACTTCCTCAAAACCGGTTTTGGTATCGATCAATAATCGATCGACTTTTTTCGTGAACAGGTCACGGACGACACGAAGGGGAAGAGACAGATCGGTATGGAGGAGAGACGGCGCCGATTTCCGGTTTGCGGCTTTCAGGGTGTCTTCCCATAAGGCTGTCAGAAATTTGGTGTCCGAAAACAAATCTTCTTCGGAAACGCCTTCGCACACGGTTCGGACGATATATCCATATTCCGGTTTTCTGATACGACGCATCAAATCTTTTAATCGGTGGCGTTCTTCCTCGTGTGTGATTCGCCGGGAAACGCCAACGTGATCGACATTGGGCATCAGGACCAAAAACCGACCCGGAAGTGAAACATATGTGGTAATCCGAGGTCCCTTAGTTCCAATGGGTCCTTTGGAAATTTGCACAAGAAGTTCTTGCCCCTCCGTCAGCAGACTTTCAATGGGACGGGCAGTTTGCCGTCTGGGACGGGGCATGTCCGAACTTGGTTCACCTTCTTCGCTATCCACAAGTGTATCGCCCGGTTCGGTGCCAACCGAGAGGTCGGACACGTGAATGAAAGCAGCCCGATCTAATCCAATGTCCACAAAGGCTGCTTGCATGCCCGGGAGAACTTTGATCACTTTTCCTTTATATATATCTCCGACAAAATCTTTTTTCCCCGGTCGGTCGACAAAAAGTTCAGTGACCACTCGATTGTCTAAAACGGCCACGCGGGTTTCTTCCCGAGTGCTACTGATGGCAATTTCAACTCCCATGGTTGCCTCCTCACATTCACAGAATGTCGAGGGAGCCAATCCTAATCCGGGGGGAAAGGTTGTGAGTCCAACGGGGAAAAGACTAATGAAGTTTTTTCCTGTTTCCGGTGAAGGGTTGTTGAAGATTTCACCTACCCTCTATGCCGGCTGGTACCCACAATTTTTAGGGTGAATGGCTACCTTCTTCTGAGACGTGTTCCTAATCACGAAAATGAATAAGCTGTCGACATATCGTTTTACAATTCATCTGTAGACGTCATTCCGACTATCGGATATTGCAAATGGTTTGCACCTTGATCTATCCACATGGAACTCTTATAAGAGTACCACATTCGTGGATTATGCAAGTCTCATAGGACTTTCCGACCTAGGAGCCTGTCCAAGACACTAAAAGAAGTGAGAAGTAAAAAGGGAGAAGGAAGAAGCAAAAGAGGCTGAAACGGCAAATCCTTTTTTCGTTCTCACTCTGTACTCCCTGTACTCCTGACTTTTCACTTCTACCTTCTCCCTTTTTACTTCAGCACAACCTCGTCACGATCGCCTTTCTCAGACAGGCTCCTGGTAATGATCACTCTATAACAGAGAAAGTCGCCTTCGCTTCACATTAAGCAACAAACCAAGAGCTGTGAGGTTCACGACCATGGCACTTCCCCCGTAACTCATCAACGGTAGAGGAATTCCGACAATGGGGGCCAGCCCGGAGGTCATGGCAATGTTTACGATGACACCAAATCCAAGCATGGCCACGACTCCAATTGCCAGAAGAGACCCGGTAATATCTTTCGCGTTGAACGCAATTTCCAGTCCCATTAACACTAAAATGACATACAACGATAAAAGAACGAGCGATCCAAGAAACCCCCATTCCTCGGCAAAGACCGCGAAGACAAAGTCGGTATGCCCTTCAGGGAGGAATTTAAACTGGGTTTGCGTTCCTCCGTACAACCCCTTTCCCAACAGTTGGCCGGAACCGATGGCAATACGCGACTGAAGTCCCTGATAACCTCTTCCGCCAGGGTCTGAACTGGGATCCACGAAACTTAAAATACGATCTTGTTGGTACCCATGCAGGGAGCCCCAGACTCCCCCCCAGACAAATGGGAACAACATGAGCGCAGCGAGCACAATGAATCCGAAGGCTTTCGACTTCATTCCCACCGTGAGGAGGATGACTAGAAAGATAGACAGGAATCCCAAACTACTCCCCAAATCAGGTTGTTTCAGAATTAACAAAAATCCCGGAAGCACGATAAGCCCAGGAATAATCAGGCGTCGGAGCCACCCTTCGCGACTGGTCGCGCCATAGTAGGAGGCCAAAGTGAGCATGAGCGGAATTTTGATGAATTCCGAGGGCTGAACCATAAATGGACCAAGTGGGATCCAACGCTGGGAACCTCGGCTGGTTTTTCCACTAATTAAGACGATAATGAGCAAAATGAGGCCGACTCCATACAACAGATAGGAAAACCTGGCGAATTTGTGATAGTCGATGCCAGCTGCAACGAGGAATGCTAACGTTCCCACGACCATCCAGGTTGTCTGCTTTAGATAGATGGGGAATTTTGTGGATGATCCTGAGTTCGTCACGCTATAGATGGACAAGATTCCTATTGAAACGATGGCAGCAATAATACCTAAAAAACACCAATCAAATGTGTCCAGCCCACGGCGATTCACATTGTCATTCATTAGGGGCATCATGGGTTTTGTGGCATTTGCCGTCAGAAGGACAGAGAGTGTTTACAACGAGTCAGCATGTGGGACGTTCTCAACATGTAACTCAGATGGATAGACTGAAGGCCGAAGGCTTTTAGGGGCCAATTATGCGTCATCATCCAACACTTCGAGTATTATGAGTGCTAGCCTTCAGTCTTCAGCCTAAATGCCTGAGTAGTTACCTCAACGTTCATATAGGCTTCAATCAGAGTTTTAGCCAATGGGGCTGCAGCTGACCCACCATGGCCCATATGTTCGACGATGACCGCCACGGCAATTTTTGGTTGTTCCACCGGGGCAAATGCTACAAACCACGCATGGTCACGGTGTTTTTTCGCCACCTCGGTTTTATCATCATCATCTTTCAGGGCGATGACTTGTGCAGTTCCCGTTTTTCCCGCAATGCTCACGATATTTGATTGCGCTCGTTTGCCAGTGCCTTTGGTGACCACCGCAGCCAGCCCTTCTTTGATTTGGGAAAAAATTTGGGGTGATAGGGAAAGTTGCTGAGTTGAAGGCGTCGGCTCTTCTTTGAGATTCCCTGTTCGTCTGAGCCGAACCCCTTTTAGCAATCGAGGTTGCACCACTTGGCCATCGGTCGCCACAATGGCAACGGCTTTAGCCATCTGAATAGGTGTCGCCGATAAGAAACCTTGTCCAATGGCAACAGAAATGGTTTCGCCAGGGTACCAAGGCTCTCCTCTATTCTTTTTCTTCCATTCCGAGGAGGGCACTAAACCCGATCGTTCCGACAGCAAATTAATGCCCGTTTTTGACCCTAGTCCAAATTGTCGAGAATAGGTTGCAATAGAGTCGATACCCAATAGATTCCCTACTTTATAAAAATATACATCGCAGGATTCGGCAATAGCCTTGGTCAAATCCACCGAACCATGGCCCCAACGTTTCCAGTCACGAAATACCCGCTTCCCAAAGGGAAAGGATCCGTGGCACGTTAGCGAATCATCCGCTCGCATGGTTTGAGTACCCAAGAGAGCAGCAGCCATCACAATTTTAAATGTCGATCCTGGAGGGTATTGGCCTTGAATGGCTCGATTCGTCAGTGGATGCCGAGAATCTTGGAGCAATAGTTGCCAGGCTTGTGGACTAATGCCACCTGACAAATCATTGGGGTTGAACCCAGGTCGACTGGCTAAAACCAGCACATCGCCATTCCAAGGATCCAGGGCCACGATGGCCCCCGATTCTTCTCCAAGCAGATCTTCTGCCAATCGCTGTAGACGAATATCGAGCGTTAAGTAAAGGTCATTTCCGGCCAGCGGGCGTTGAATGGACAGGGAACGCTTGGGATACCCAAAGGCATCGACCTCAATAACTTTTCGACCTGTTTCACCCAATAAGTGGGTGTCAAGCGTTCGTTCCACCCCGTATTGACCAATGATGCGCCCGGCTTGCAGGTCAAGGAATTCTGGATCTTTTAACTGGGCTTCTGAGATTTCACCCACATACCCAATCACATGTGAAGCATATGCACCTAGGGGATAATTACGCTGATACTCTGGTTGAATCGCAACGCCGGGCAATTCAATCCGATGCGATTCAATCAGGGCAGCTTCTTTGAGGGTCAGGCCACTTTTGAGTTTGATCCGACCCCGCCTCCGCTTTGTGGACAGCTTTTCCGAAATGGCCTGAACATTCACATTAAGGTATTCGGGGAGTTTAGAGAGTAAAACATCGCGGTCTTGGACATCTTCTAGCGAAAGATACAATTGAAAACTGGGGATGTTGTTGGCTAATAATTCACCATGTCGGTCAAACAACAGACCTCGGGCTGGGTCGAGCACAATAGATCTTGTCCGATTATTTCTGGACAAATCTTGATAATAGACTCCATCCCGAATTTGTAATTGCCAGAGTCGTAATCCCAATAGGACCAAAATCATGAGCAAGCCGACTTTCAAAAAAATTAATCGACTTTGAATGTCAGCCAATTCGTTGGCTTGGCGTGAGGTGTCAAACATGAAAATCTGTCTTTGAGAGAGATGGGAAAAATTTCCGTGAAGGTGGATTTTAGCGGCGTCCTTGAACAGAGTGTACCATACCAAATGCTTTTCGAACTTTGTGGATGACCCAAAATATTCCGGCAGCCAGGAGACTGTGGTACAGGGCTTGCGGGACTAGGTTCCCTAAAATGGCATGAAACGCTTCCCAACCATCGAGGATCGGATAGGCCACGATAAGGGAGGCCAGTCCGCATACTAGGGAAAGTGCCAAGGTGGCTATGACCACCGCTTGAGCGGTTATCGTAGAGATGGTATGCGTGGTCATGCCAGCTAGGGATCCTGCCAGGCCTTTGAGAATCATATTAAGTCCAATACCACCTGGAGCCAACAGGTCCTGAAACAGTCCCATCGTGAGTCCAATCATTAACCCTTTATATTCATTTGTAAGAAATCCGATGATGCAGACCAAAACTAAGCATAGGTCGGGATAAACGTCGTTGATCGATAACATTGCACTGAAGGTGGCTTGTGCCACAACGGTTCCTAAGCACAACAAAATATACCAAGCGACGATCATCGTAAAGTTTCTGAGGCAGGAAGGGATTCACCCGACGACGGGGATTCATTCGCGATTGTGGGCTGGAACGAAGTAATAACCAAAACCCCCTCAAGCTTTGAAAAATCGACAATGGGTGTGATCTCTCCAGATTGAAATAAGTCAGTAGCGGCTTTGGTGACCTGTTGGATATGACCAATGTGAAGTCCCCGAGGAAAATCATCGGTGAGGCCTGACGTGACCACGACATCACCTATTTGGACGGGAGACAGAGGAGGAAGATATTTCATGTGAATGTTTCCCTGAGGAGTCCCTTGAATGATTCCTTCGTCCCGGCTAGTTTGGATCATGCCCGTAATCGCCACATTGGGATCTGAGAGAAGGAGTACAATCGAAGTCGTTGGGTTCACGCGAACGACTCGACCCACCACGCCCGCGTCCGTGATCGCCCCCATTTCCGCATGGATTCCGTCACGTGCGCCCTTGTCAATGACTATTGCTCGATACCAATTGGAGACGTTCCGTCCGATGATACGAGCGGGCATCATGGTCATGGGGGCCGTTGCTTGATACACCGATAATTTTTGGAATTCCCTGGCAAGAATGGCTTGTTCCCGGAGCTGGTTCTGTTCTCCCTGCAATCGTTGAATCTCTTTTTGCAGGCTCTGGTTTTCTTCCCACACATTTTGGAGGGCCACATAGTGATCCCACGTTTCTCCCACCGAACCTTGGATTGCTGCTATCACATGAAGAGGACCTTCCAGAATAATGGCCATAGGGCCACCTATATGCCCCAGCCATTCTTGGGATTGCCGTGGTAAGAATAGCAGAAAAAGCAGAAAGAGAATGAAGACTCCGACGAGTAGGCGGCGGATGCCCCTGGCGAGAGGAAAGGAACTCTGTTCAGATCGAATCATGAAGACAGAGAGCCCCGCTTAGGAATATAAACTAGAATGGGTTGAAACTTGCCGAAGCAGACTTAATTCTTCCAGTGTTTTTCCAACACCCAATACGACGGAGGTGAGGGGGTCGTCCACGGTGACAATCGGTAAAGCCGTTTCTTCACGGAGGCGATCATCCAGACCTTGTAGAAGCGATCCACCGCCAGTGAGGACGATTCCTCGGTCAATGATGTCTCCTGCCAATTCTGGCGGAGTATGTTCCAATGCCAATCGTACGGCTTCGACAATGGTAGCAATGCAGTCTTGCAACGCTTCTCGAATTTCTGTGTCATCAATAAAGATGGTTCGGGGAATCCCAGAAACGACGTCTCTTCCTTTTACCGCCATTTGTTTTTTTTCGGGGAGTGGATATGCCGACCCAATTTCTATTTTAATTCGTTCGGCCATATGATCGCCGATTAACAAGCTATATTCTCGTTTCAGGTGGCTCATAATCGCCCCATCAATTTGGTCGCCGGCAATACGAACGGATTCACTGTAAACGATGCCTCCTAGAGAGATCACGGCAATATCGGTCGTCCCGCCGCCGATATCCACAATCATGTTTCCAGAAGGTTCGATGATGGGAAGTCCGGCCCCGATAGCTGCAGCGACCGGCTCTTCTATAAGATAGACTTCTCGAGCTCCGGCTAACTCAGCCGATTCTTTGACTGCCCGTTGTTCGACTTGGGTTATTTGTGATGGGACTCCGATAATAATACGTGGCCGAATGAGAGTGCCTTTTTGATGAATTTTTTGGATAAAATAACGAAGCATCCGTTCGGCCATGTCAAAATTGGCAATGACCCCCTCACGCATAGGCCGGATGGAGGTCAGGTTCCCGGGTGTCCGTCCGACCATTTTTTTTGCCTCTTCCCCAACAGCCACGATTTTCTTAGAATTGGTCTCAATGGTCACCACGGAGGGTTCATTCAGGACAATGCCTTGCCCTTTGATATAAATGAGGGTTGAAGCGGTTCCCAGATCGATGGCGATATCCTGGGAAAGGTACCGACGGAGAAGATTAAGCATTGTTGAATAGTTGTTAGGAATGTCTATCTGATATTGATGAGGGTGAAGATCAACGATGGATGGCGTTTTTCTGACACGTATAATAGAGAAGCTCTAGGAGCCTGTCCAAGATAAGACTGTTTCTTAAAAGACGTGAGAAGTAAAAAGTGAGGACTGAGAAGCAAGAGAGAAGAAAAGAGAAGGCAAGTCATTTCTTCTTGATCACTCTTTACTCCTCATTTTTCACTCCTTACTTTTCACTTTATGGCCTTGCCGATGCTCGGTTGTATGTTTTACACCTGGGCAGAAAACCTTGGAATAGGCTTTGTTATTGTTATGAGAAACCGTGCAGTGAATGCTCGTGATGCATAAAGAAAAAGTATATCAGAACTCTGAAAAGACCACAAAGATTGCTAAGGGAAAACCACGAATAGTTTTTGATAACTCTTGCCATATGGAAGACAAAGGCGATACATAATAAGCGCACCTATTCTTTCTGAGGAGAGGAAAATCTTATGGAAAGGCAAACGTTATTTGAAAAAATTTGGGATCAGCATGTGGTGCGGGAAGAGCCTGATGGCACCACATTGTTGTATATCGATCGACATTTAGTCCATGAAGTCACGTCGCCTCAAGCGTTTGAAGCCCTTCGACTGGCCGGACGGCGGCCTCGTCGCCCACCAGCCGCTTTGGCGGTTCCCGATCATAATGTCCCAACCACCAACCGGGCTCAAGGGATTGCCGACCCCATGAGTGCGTTGCAAGTTTCAACTTTGGAACACAATTGTGCAGAGTTTGGTATCACCTATTACGGCATGGAGGACGTCCGACAAGGCATTGTCCATGTGATTGGGCCGGAACAGGGGTTTACTTTACCAGGCATGACTATTGTCTGTGGCGATTCTCATACGTCGACCCATGGAGCATTTGGAGCCTTGGCCTTTGGGATTGGCACTTCGGAAGTGGAACATGTCTTGGCAACACAATGTTTGGTTCAGAAACGTCCAAAAACCATGGAAATTCGGGTAGAAGGGAATCTTCCGGAGTATTGTTCTTCCAAAGATGTGATTTTAGCCATCATTGGGCAAGTGGGGATTGGAGGAGGAATCGGCTATGTTGTGGAATATACGGGTTCGGTAATCCGGTCATTTTCCATGGAAAGCCGGATGACGCTCTGTAATATGTCAATCGAAGCCGGAGCTCGCGCCGGTTTGGTGAGTCCTGACGAATCAACGGTAGCGTATTTAAAGAACCGACCTCTGAGTCCTCAAGGCGATATGTTTGAACGGGCCAATAAGGATTGGTTGAAATTACGGACTGATCCCGGAGCACAGTTTGACCGGGTGGTTGAACTTCGGGGAGAAGACATCTCACCTCAAGTGACGTGGGGAACAAACCCAGGGATGGTCACCGATATCAATGGGAAAATTCCCGATCCGGCTCTCATCCATGATGAAAAACTTCGGCTAGCGACGGAACGAGCCTTAGAGTACATGGGACTCCCTGCCGGAATTCCGATTTGTGATATTCAGATTGATCGTGTGTTTATCGGGTCTTGCACTAACTCCCGGATTGAAGATTTGCGCGTGGCGGCAAAGTATGTGCAGGGAAAGCATGTTGCAGCCAGCGTGAAGGCAATGGTGGTTCCAGGATCCGGTTTGATCAAATGCCAAGCCGAAAAAGAGGGATTGGATCAAACCTTTCGGGAAGCCGGCTTTGAGTGGCGAGAACCAGGCTGCAGCATGTGTCTGGCCATGAATGCCGATGTGTTGACGCCTGGGGAGCGCTGTGCCTCGACCAGCAATCGAAATTTTGAAGGGCGGCAGGGTAAAGGGGGCCGTACGCACTTGGTTTCCCCTGCCATGGCAGCGGCAGCAGCCGTGAAGGGACATTTCGTAGATATTCGTGATTGGACATAATGTAATATGATGCGCAGGATGCCCTTCTTCTGCACCTCATATGCGTATTGAACATCTGGAGAAGACTATGCAAGCCTTTACAACAGTAACGGGGACCGTGGCCCCCTTAAACCGAGGCGATGTCGATACGGATCAAATCATCCCGAAGCAATATTTGAAGACCATTCACCGGACGGGTCTTAAAGAAGGATTATTTGCAGATTGGCGTTCTCGATTAGATGGGTCGCCCGATCCCGATTTTTTTTCGAACCAACCCCGGTATCTGGATGCCTCGATTCTGCTGACTCGGGAAAATTTCGGGTGTGGATCTTCCAGGGAGCATGCCCCCTGGGCGTTATTGGACTATGGCATTCGCTGTATTCTAGCCCCAAGTTTTGCAGATATTTTTTATAATAACTGCTTCCAAAACGGCATACTTCCGGTGGTCTTAACTCCCAATGAAATCCAGGTTATTTTTGATCGAACGGCTTCTCAGGATCGCTATCAAGTAAACATAGACTTGGCTCAACAAGTCGTCGTGCTTCCCGAAGGCGAACGCTATCCGTTTACCATCGATCCGTTTCGCAAGGATTGCCTGATCAAGGGGTTAGATGGGATTGGGCTGACTCTACAGCATGAAGCTGCTATTGCTGCCTATGAATCTCGCCGAGTTCATGAAGCTCCTTGGTTGTTTCAAGACTAAGGGTCCGCCACAAAATACCCGGTACAGTTGGCACCGGGTATTTTGTGACGAATCCTAAAGGATGTTGCCCGGATTGAATTCACCATCCGCCTTTCGCCTTTCTTGATTCGACTCCATTCCAAGCCGCCGACATTTTAAAAGAAGCCAAACGCAAATTCCCTTCAGTGGATTGCCGGGGTTGTTACCACTTTTCCTTTTGCCCCTTCGCGTAGGCACAAAGTTCCTCATCTCTGATTCGACTTTTTTGTCTTTAGGTACTTCTCCTGTTATTTTGGATATGCTGATCCCTTGCGATCGATAGTATTCCAACGTGCCTGTTTGGTAATGCCAAAAACTTTTCTTAAATCTTTAATTGGAAGCTTTTACGATCTCCTACCCATTTTTCTGGTCATCGGATTTTTTCAATTTGTGGTTTTGCAACAACCGATCCCCAATCTAGGGGAAATTCTGGCTGGATCGATTTTTGTACTCATGGGATTGACATTATTCGTTCAGGGATTGGAAATGGGCCTGTTCCCTCTCGGCGAAACACTGGCCTACGGGTTTGCCAGAAAAGGGAGTTTAACATGGTTGTTGATTTTTTCCTTTGCCCTGGGATTTGGCACAACGGTGGCGGAGCCGGCCTTAATCGCCGTGGCCAATGAGGCAGCCAAGGTTGCCGCAGAAGGCCACATGATCGAAGCCACCGAACAGGCTCGCGCCGATTATGCCTTTGGCCTGCGCTTGACCGTGGCCTTGTCAGTCGGTTTCGCCCTCCTCATAGGAATCTTGCGCATTGTTCGCGGATGGCCCGTGCAGTATTTGGTTATCGGTGGGTATCTTGGAGTGATTGTCATGACCATCTTCGCCCCTCAGGAGATTATTGGGATCGCCTATGACTCTGGTGGGGTGACGACAGGGACCGTTACTGTCCCGCTGGTCACCGCTCTTGGGGTGGGACTGGCCTCTTCGATTCGAGGACGCAATCCGATGGTTGATGGTTTTGGATTGATTGCTCTTGCCTCCTTAACCCCGATAATTTTTGTCATGGTTTTCGGCATGATTCAGTAATCAAATGGAACAGAAACTCTTGCAAACATTGGGGACGACGATTGCCGATGTTCTACCTCTCACTGTGATCATTTTTGGTTTTCAGATGCTGGTTCTCCGCCGTCCGATAGCAAACCTTAGGCGAGTGGGACTCGGCTTCATATTTGTCTTGGTAGGTATTGCATTCTTTTTACAGGGGTTGGAGATGGCCCTGTTTCCTTTAGGGAAACTTATGGCTCAACAATTGACGGCGCCCGATTTCATTATGGGACTAGAGGGGATGAGTGCAATCGTCACAGAACTGCATTGGAGCGACTACCTTTGGGTCTATGTGTTTGCGTTGGCGATTGGCTTTTCTACCACCATTGCCGAACCTTCATTGTTAGCGGTAGCTCTGAAAGCTCATCAGGTTTCCGGTGGGGTTATTGGCGCGTGGGGATTGCGAATTGCCGTGGCAATTGGTGTGGCAATGGGGATCGGACTGGGAACATACCGCATTATTACGGGGACCCCTCTGCACTGGTACATCATTGCCGGGTATTCCGTGGTGATCGTTCAAACGTTCTTTGCACCACGAATGATTATTCCTTTGGCTTATGACTCTGGTGGAGTCACGACTTCCACCGTGACGGTTCCATTAGTGGCCGCTTTGGGGTTGGGATTGGCTAGTACCGTGCCGGGGCGCAATCCGGTGATTGATGGATTTGGGTTAATTGCCTTTGCCAGTTTGTTTCCAATAATTACCGTGCTGGCCTTCGCACAAATTTCTGCCTGGTGGGCTAAACCGCAATAAACTCTTGTTGGGGAGACATGTTATGCATTTTAAATTGATCTGTGCGTTTGTCCAAGACGACAAAACCAATGCTGTGATGAAAGCAGCGCGAGAGAAAGGTGCCACCGGGGCCACGGTCATCACCAGCGCTCATGGCGAAGGCGTGGAAGTTCAAAAGACATTTTTTGGACTGAATCTGGAAACTCAGCGAGATGTTATCCTTTTTCTCGTGGAAGAACATTTGGCGCGAGAAATATTGGAGTCGATTGCGACTATGGGGGAATTTGATATCAAGCCTGGAACCGGGATCGCGTTTCAGATAGATGTCGAAGATGCCGTGGGCGTGGTTCATCAAATGGCAAAACTCAGGAATATCGTGGAGGAAGAACTATGAAACACACCGAATTGGTTCGCGTCAAAGATGTCATGAAAACTCAGTTTGATTTAATCCATGGTATTGAAACGGTGGAAGATGCTTTGCGCCAGGCCAAGCACTTAGAGACGGAATGTCTGCTGGTGGACCGCCGCAATGAAGATGATGAATATGGGATCGTGTTGCTGGCTGATATTGCCAAAAAAGTCTTAGGGGCAGATAAAGCCGCAAATCGGGTTAATGTTTATGAAATCATGAGCAAACCGGTGATTTCGGTAGATCCCGAAATGGATATTCGGTATTGCGCCCGTCTCTTTGAGCGATTCGGTCTCACATTAGCCCCGGCGATTCAAAACCGCACGGTAGTAGGAATAGTGAGCTATCGGGATATTGTCTTGCGTGGATTACGAGACCGGTTATGATTGATACAACGTCATTTTGTTGGCGCCTTATCAAAAGGTGATCCATCGAATTCAGAAAGGAGGCTGCTAATGAAATGCCCCATGAAAAAAGATAAATGGTTCGTTGCCACTTGGATGTTGATGGCAGACGGAGGTTCCTGTTTTCAGGACCTGAAGTAGGTCTGGGAAATGCGGAGTTCAAAAAAGCCTTTCTTGCCTTTGGGGCTGGCGCAGAAGGCTCCAAATGTGGCTTTAAATGTAAAGAGGGTGGATACCGATTTAGCGGTGCGGTGGTTGATCGTGGGGGGGACTAGGTTCTGCTGCGTGAGGATGGAGCCGGCCCTCATACACCAGACAGTCGTTCGAAGAAGGCCTATACCACTTCCAATATCCGACGGTCGACCCAGGAATTAGCAGAATTGATTACCAAATTCCCCAATCTTCAAGCCTTACGAGATATGAACGAGCGGACTCTTACTTTGGGAGGCGGGCTTCCAGCGATCATGGGGAAAGAAGTGGTGGGAGGTATTGGAGTCGGGGGCGCTCCTGGAACCCAATTTAATGAAAGATGCTCGTTAGAAGGCTTAACAAGTATCGAACAAAACCTTCCATACCATAGCATATTGGGTTTCCGCGGTCGGCTGAGTGATCGAAAGAAATACAATACGGCATAATATGAATGAGGTCTCACAAATATGTGGATGTTGTTGGTAAAAGCCAACAATAGTTGATGGCTACAGCACAATATCGACATGTGGGTTTTTTGGGGCTAAAGCCTCTACTATATCGGCCGATAAGAGCATCTGACAAAATATGCAGTGTGAATTTCTACATCAATGAAGGAGATCCAGTAATTCAAAGAATGTCATAGTCACATAAGAAAAGTGGAGGCCTCTTTCCGATAAAGGCAAACCCATTGCGAAGTGGGGACGCAAAGCCACGGGTCAGAAGATTCTGATAGCCGGGTTACCGAAGAAAGAGAAACGATGTTGGATCGAGATTGGGGCCCCCTTAATTGAAGGAGGTAGCCCATGTTCAACGATTCTACTCGTCCTGCATTGAGAAAGGTGTTCGTTGCCTCTGTTTTTGGGCTTTGTGCGTTCCTGGTTCCCAATGTCGTACAATCTGCAACAACCAATTCTGCGATGCTTCAATGGGGAGCCAATCAGGAGTCTGACCTCGACGGGTACCTGGTTTACCATGGGACAGCTCCTGGGATCTATGGCAGTTCACAGAATGTGGGAATGACGACCACCTATCAATACACCAACTTAAATTCCGATACCACCCATTATTTTGCAGTCACCGCCTATGATACATCGGGGAATGAAAGCCCTCCCTCTTTAGAAGTTTTTAAAACGATTCTATCCACTCCTCAGCCGGTCGCAGATCCTTCTCCGACCCCCGACCCAGCTCCTTCGGCTTTAGCGAAACAAGAACAGGACCGTCAAGCGGCTTTATTAGCGAAACAAGAACAGGACCGTCAAGCAGCTTTATTAGCGAAACAAGAACAGG
>QIDY01000222.1 GCA_003228495.1 Nitrospirota bacterium | reverse complement strand
GATTCAGGCGTCGGAGTTGCAGATTCTTCAGAGGCCGAACGTCCCCGT
The DNA here is from genome assembly GCA_003228495.1 of Nitrospirota bacterium. Lineage (GTDB taxonomy): Bacteria > Nitrospirota > Nitrospiria > Nitrospirales > UBA8639 > Nitrospira_E. Next base: position 18,139 of record QIDY01000222.1, on the reverse strand, counting down.
TTATCCCGAATGACAAATCCTTGTTCTTCTTCACTCATCATTCAACCTCCTTGTGGTGAAAAACAGTATCATTATCGGAGGGGTGCTATCAAGAATTCAGAGATTACAAGAGAGGAGGAAACCAGTATAATAGTCTGGCATTGAGCCCGAATTTATTCAAATCATCTCTGCCATGAAAACACCCCCTCTCAACCCCTCTTCGTCCACTCCTCAGGACGGAAGCTCCTTATCCAATGTCGTCGACATCATGGCGACCCTGCGTGGACCGGATGGCTGCCCGTGGGACCGAGAACAAACGACCGAATCCTTGAAACCCTATCTCCTGGAAGAAGTCTATGAAGTCCTCGAAGCCATTGATGCCAAAGATCCATCAGCGTTAAAAGAAGAATTAGGCGATCTCTTACTCCAGATCCTTTTTCACAGTCAAATCGCTTCAGAGCAAGGCCAATTTTCCTATCAGGATGTCAAGAAAAACTTAGGGGATAAACTCATTCGTCGCCACCCTCATGTGTTTCAAAAACAAGACAATCATTCTCCTACGACCTCTGGTGAGGTGTTACGCCAATGGGAACAACTGAAACAACAAGAAAAAGGACACAATCAAGCAGCACCTTCCGTGTTGGGCACTGTCCCCAAAACATCTCCAGCCCTCCAGCGCGCCCTTCAAGTTCAAAAACGAGCTTCACGTGTTGGCTTTGATTGGGATACCATTGAGCCCGTTCTTCAAAAATTCAAAGAAGAACTTGATGAACTCTATGCGGCCACGACGAATATATCCAATCCATCAGATGATTCACAGGATTCGCTGACGACAAATCCAGTACATTCCGATATTGAAGCCGAGTTCGGGGATGTCTTATTTTCCCTAGTTAATGTCTCCCGGTTTCTCCATATCAATCCGGAAGAAGCACTCCGAAAAGCCACCAACAAATTCATCATGCGCTTTCACTATGTCGAATCAGAAGCGACCCGGCATGGACAAAACCTCAAGGATTATCCGCCGGAAAAGCTTGAGCATTGGTGGGAAGCAGCCAAACGTCAGGAAACCAACTCATCTCATCGGACCGAGACTTCTAACGAACCCCTGCCATGAGTGACGAAGAACCAACAGAAGGTCGCCGGGTCGGAGTACACCCGCTATTTGTGGTTTTTGGCGTCATCTTTGGACTATGGCTATTCGTCACATTAATTATCCCCAAATCCAAAGATAGCCCACCACATGGACCAGGCGCTTCACCCAACACAACAGCGCCATTACCCGGTCTCATGTCAAGTGATCTGGTGCCCAGCTTTACCGTTACCGGAAAAGTGGCTGGCATAAATTCCATCACCCTTTTGGTGCCTCAGGCTACCACTGATAGCCAGGTGATCGCGCTTCTTCAATCATTTCAAAAAGCACGCCTTAATGACGCGCTCGAAGGGCTCCTCCCCGCCACCACGCCAAAGGATAAACTGGGAGCATTTGCTATCGCAGATATTTATATTTTTTCGGAAAAACAGTATGCAGAGCCGGAATCGGCAAAAGCCTTAAGCCGTGGAGCCCATGCTCCAGGCGAATTTTACCCAAGCTCGATTCCTTATGAAGTCGCCATGGAGAACGTTCGTGGGCATTACGCCATTAATTTGCACAACAAAACGAAACCCGAACATGCCTCTCTAGGATTCGGAGAAGACGCGACCGGCGTGTATTCCAAACGTTACCAGCCAGTATTCTGAAAATGTAATTAGGGATGGTGAAGGCAAGAAGACCGCTTCAATAAAGACATATTATCATGGATTATGTTTCGTACGTTGACTAAGGGCTCGCGAAACAATACCAAGGGTTCACCCTGCGGGATGATCCAAGCTAATCGCGCCAAGATTTATGTCAGGTTGGATCGATCTGAGGGAGCACGACCGGAGGCGTCGCATGGCCAACGTTGAGGATTGTGCGAGTGAAGATCGGCTCAAGCTGGTCTGAAAATAGGATGCGAAAATGGGAAGGCATTGTTTCGCGAGCCCTTAAATCCCAATTTGGTCGGTAATCGATTGCCGTAACGTGTCTTTCTCAGCTTGCATCCATTGATCCAGCAATCCAAAAAGATGCCCGAAAGTATCTCTGGTAAATGGTCCAATCATGACATCCAAGCGTTCAGCTAACTGCCCGTCTGCATCGACAATTTTTAATTTCTGATCGGCGATCGCTCGAACAAGTAATTGGTTACAGCGGATTTGTTGCCCAACCGATCCTCCAGAAAATTTCAGAATCGTGTTTTTCAGGTAATCCAACTCGTGTTCAATGGACACCTTGATTCTCACGCCTTGTGGCGTCGCCCAATCTGGTCGTTGCACAGAATAATCATAAGAAAAAGCCGGCTCTTGGGGTTCCCGATAGGGGCCCATCACATTCAAAGTCATTAAATCCTTGGACATTATTCTTGACTCTCTCCTGTCATGATGAATGAGCGGATGTTGACGTGGTAGCACTCAATCGAGATGGAAGCTTAGACTTGGAACCTATTTGGATCAATCCCCCAGCATCATCTCCTTCCACCGGGCCAGACCAGGCTTGCAACCCATCCTTCATATGATACACATTGCCAAAATCATGTCGGCTTAAAAAATCACAGGCTAACCGGCTTCGATCACCACCAGCACAATACACCATTATTTTTTCAACCGTCAGCGGAATTTCCGTGTGGTAACGCATTTCTAAATCTTCCACGGGAATAACTTTCGCCCCAGGAATATGCCGCTTGGAAAACTCCGCACTCGTGCGCACGTCCAGCCACAAGACTCGATCAGCTCGTGAATCAACGGTCAAAAATTCTTCGGCCTCTTTGGCAGAAATCGAATGATACAATCGACCCGTGCGGATCAAGTGATCGGCCACTGGTTTTCCTTGCGACAAAAGCGACGTCTGGATGCGCAACGGTTCAACAGATGATTCAATTTGCAGAGAAAGCAATCTAACTTTTTGTTCCAGATAATATCGCTCCCGCTTGATACCAGAAAGCTCCTGTCGCAATCGCCGGGCCATCCACAATGCCACCGTGGCGACAACTAGACTTACGATACTAACGATGAGTCCGAATCCACTCATTTCAATTATGTTATCGACTGAAAGAAATGAAAAACTAGGGAGAAGAGCAACAATACAGTGGGAAGCTGAATTGGTCGGGGCGAGAGGATTTGAACCTCCGACCCCCGCGTCCCGAACGCGGTGCGCTACCGGTCTGCGCTACGCCCCGATCACTACCGACCTTTTCTCTTAGATACCCAGAGGCGTTACCGCCAAGCCATGAGCATCCCCAACGGCTTGGCAGGTCAGTTGGCCCTTAAAGAGACTGACGCCTTTGCGCAAGCCCTCATTAACTTTTATAGCTTCCTCCAGGCCTTGTTCAACCAGCTGGACTATAAAAGGAAGCGTGGCGTTGGTCAAGGCAAAAGTCGAGGTATACGGCACAATGCCGGGAATATTAGACACTCCGTAATGAAGCACCCCATCCACGACCACGATGGGATCCGTGTGGGTTGTGGGACGCGTGGTCTCTGCACAACCACCTTGGTCAACAGAGACATCGACGATGACCGATCCTGGTTTCATGTCCGAGACCATCTCTCGGGTCATGACCCGAGGGGTTCGAGCCGCAGGTAAGTAGACGGCCCCTATGACAAGATCCGCATGCCTCACATACTCCTGAATCATGGTCTGGCTGGAAGCGATCGTCACAATACGGTTTTGATAAAACACCTCCAGGGTTCGCAACTGCCCAAGATCCACGCTCAAAACGGTCACCTTCGCTCCCATACCAACCGCAATGGTGACCGCCGAAGAACCCACGACCCCGGAACCAAGCACCACCACTTCACCTGGGGGAACACCTGGGACGCCTCCTAACAATGTCCCGGATCCACCTTGGAGTTTTTCCAAAAAATGTGCGCCAATTTGCACCGACATTCGACCGGCAATTTCACTCATCGGACGCAAGAGCGGAAATTGTCCCCTGTTGTCTTCTGTTGTTTCATAGGCAATCGCGGTACACCCACTATTCAAAAGGTTTTCTGTCAAAACTTTCGAAGCTGCTAAATGTAGATACGTAAACAACACATGATCGCTTCGCAACAAGAGCCATTCCTCCGGTTGTGGTTCCTTCACCTTCAGAATCAATTGCACTTCACCAAAAATCTCTTGAGCCGTTGGCATGAGAATAGCCCCAGACCGGCGATAAACTTGATCCTCAAACCCACTCCCCTCTCCGGCTCCTTGTTGAACAAGCACACGATGCCCGCGCCCACATAATTCTTTCACTCCATGAGGTGTGAGCGCTACTCGAAATTCTTGGTCTTTGATTTCTTTTGGAACGCCAATCACCATGAACGGCCTCCGTCAAATTTCTCTAAAACAGAATTTGAACCACATTTTCCTGCCATTGTACCAAATACCCGAAAGAGCGATGGTGCCCTCCTCACCTAGACAGCTTCAAGAATCCTCAGGTAAGATCGGGCAAGTTCTTTATCGGAGAATTTCTGTTTTTTATCAAGGAACATTGATTGACTATGAGTAAATTTACTCAGCATATTTTTGTGTGTATCAACGAACGTCCAAAGGGCGACCCTCGAGGATGTTGTGCTGCATTAGGTTCGGTAGGGTTGCATGCCTTTTTCAAAAAGGAAGTCGAACGTTTAGGCCTCAAGGGTATCGTTCGAGCTAATAAAGCTGGGTGCTTGGATCAATGTGAGTACGGACCAAGTGTGGTCATTTACCCTGAAGGTGTATGGTATTGGATCGGGAAAGAATCTGATGTGACCGAAATCATGGAACGACATATTGGCAAGGGGGAAATTGTGGAACGACTTCTCATGCCTGGGAAAAACGGCTCGCTTCCCATGGTCCAATCCTAAGACCTTCCTGGACGGTTCAACAACCCACAGAAACAAACCAACTCCCCCTTACTGTACCGAAAATTACCAAGTACCACGACAGCCTTCCTCATGGGTAATGAAGAAAAATGGAAAGCCAATTTAGACAAGGTCGCATTTTTAAAGACCTTCCCCGGTTGGCTCTCATCGTGGGAACAAGGCGTGGGCGCAAAAATTAAACAAGTCATTCCTATTCCTGACCAAGCTCCCCATAGCGTATTATTGCTCTCCCAGGGGCAATTTATTGTGACCCCAGCAGCACATCACGAACCACAAATCATTACCGCAGGGCTCTTAGCCGCACGGCCACAATTGGAACCGGTGCATTCTCAAGCATTTCAAGAATATGATCATCTCACGCATCTCGACCAAGAAGCCGGACGAACAGCAAGATTGGAAAATATCCTCAATGCCATTGATAACAATCTGGAACGAATTCCGGAGCTCAAAACCCACCTTCGGGCCTTGGTCAATCAATGGGATAAAGAAAGTCATTCCTCATCATGAATATGTTAGAAATGTTTTCTCAAGCCCTCTTTGAAGGAGTCACCCCTATGATGGTAAGAAGAGATCATCTGCTCAGGCACCCAGACCGTTGCACGCATAATGCGATTTGCATTCCTGTATGCCCTACCGGGGCCTGGCTCTCAACCCCTCCCTATAAATTTGATTCCTCACGATGCATGGAATCCTGTCGACTCTGCCTGGATGCTTGCCCGACGCAAGCCATTTATGGGGTGTTCCGTAAAGGCGAAAAACTCCTCAGTCCAAAACAAGAATAAGTTAGATAATTCGTTTTCGCCAATATCCCCAAAAGGCCGTCCCAACATAACCACACCCCCCAGTAAGTCCCGTCGCAGCCACAATACTATACACATCGGATCGTGCAATCTTGATGGATATGTCCGGATGTAATATATGAGGTGCTGCCGAAAGAGCTTGCAAGGTCCGAATACCAATCAAAATAGGCCACATGCAGGCTAAGCGCAATCGAACTTGCATGCGAGGAATCGCCATCGTATACCGCCACCCCTGGTCCAGATGATCCCGCGCTTCTTGAATCAATTGCCGAAACAACGGACGAAAAGCTTGGGTCGATGATTGATCCAGAAGTTGTTCGGGTGAAAGGTGCACTTGCTTGAGCAACACTTCCGGAATGTAACACCGCCCATTTTGCAAATCTTTCGGTAAATCCCGAAGAATATTGACCATCTGCAGCCCCTTGCCATAACGAATGCCAAGAGGAATCATACGTGATTGCTCCCACCTCCGCAGTCCAGGAAGATGGTCACATATCATCTTTGTCCAAAACTCTCCCACACATCCAGCCACCGCATATGTATAATATTCGAAATCCGGAACATCTGTTAGGGCACGAACTAATCGCCCATTGTTCTTGGGAAATTGTTGAAGGTCAAACTCCATCCCGCCTATAAGGACGGAGACGACCTGCGCTATTTGTGAGCGATCCAAGGGATTGAACCCTTGATAGAGTCGGAAACATTGCTCCAGCTTTTCTAATAATCGTCGTTCATCAGGATTGGGTTGCTTTGTAATGACCTGAGCCTGGATTTTCTGAATGAGACTCCATTCAGGGGCTTCTTTTCCAAATTGCCGCTTCAACTGTTGCAAACACTGCAAACGGACAGCATCAGGCAATTCACCGGTATCAGCAATCGTATCGGCCGTACGGGCAAACAAATAGGCCAAGCCTATTTGAGAGCGGACAGCTTGAGGCAAAATAGCAAGGGTAAGATAAAAAGAGCGGGAGACCCGTTTGAGCACATCCCCCAACAGCACTCGATCCGATGAAGAGAGGGACATATTTTATTGAACGATGAGACGACCTTCCATCCCTTCCTCACGATGGCTAGGAAAAAAGAATAATTGCTTATCACAATAAAAGGGATATATCCCTGGTTCCGTTAAGGTCAGAGTAATGGTTTGACTCTCCCCGCTCGAAATATCGGCTTCTAGTACCTGCCGCCCCTGGGGATCATCCAACACAAAATTATGGGGAACCAGAAACGATTGGTTGTTTAGGATCAGTGTCATTGTTTTATCGGCATCTAGCGTCACTTCAGAAGGCATAAACATATAGCTTTCCATATCGATGACTATCTCTTGCGATTGAGATCCTTCGCTCTGCGGTAATATCTCTTGAGCGATTACCCCATGAGCCCCTTCCCCTAAGATCAGGAGCAGGACAACTCCAACCACAAATCGTGTATAATAAGAAGGATGTAACATTAATGAATTTTCAACTGAGATCATGACCCATATAATAACGATTTTCAAAAGAAGGGTCACCCCCTTACTACCCTTGACTCTCAATTCGTAGGTGTTATCTTTTAAAGAACTGAATCATTATTTCTGTTATTCCATGGGTGAAAAAATCACCCATAACCCTTATCCACATGTCTAATAAAACCATTATCATAATACCAATTGATGTATATGTATAAGGGAGATAGACCATGAAAAAGTTTAAAGGCATTGGCTTATTACTGCTTGCCAATATTCTGATCTTTATCACGTTATCAATTTCGTTCTCGATTTTGTCGGAATTCGTGCTTCCAGCATTCGGTATTGACCTACGCGGCTCCATCGCCCAACAGGACTTGTTATGGGCCTTTGTTTTAGGGTTTGGTGGTGCGTTTATTAGCTTGGCCTTTTCCAAACAAATGGCCAGAGCGTTTATCGACTGTACTCAAATCACAGAACCACGGACTCGGGCAGAAGTGATGGTATATGAAACCGTTCAAAAAATTTCTGGAAAACTGGATATTAAAATGCCCGAAGTCTGGATCTATGATTCTCCGGATCCGAACGCCTTTGCAACTGGGCCGTCAAAAAATAATTCCATGGTGGCTGTCTCCACAGGGCTTATGAACAATTTAAATGAAGGAGAAGTCAGAGCCGTGTTAGCCCATGAAATGGGCCACGTCTATAATGGGGATATGTTTACGACTACGGTCCTAGCCGGATTAATGAATACTTTTGTGTATTTTATTAGTCGGTTTGTGTATCGACAATTGGCTGAACGCAATGCCGCCCTTGGATTTGGTGCGTATATATTTTTACAAATCATCCTCTCATTCTTAGCGATGATCCCGATAAGTTGGTGGTCACGTCGCCGAGAGTTTGCAGCTGATCGCTTTGCCGCAAACACCGTTGGCAAAGAACATATGATTGCAGCGCTCCAAGGTATTGATCGATGGGTGCAGCGTTCGCAATTTGAATACAGCTCCCAGGATGCCTTAGCCACGATGAAAATTTCCGGGCAATCACGGAGTTTCATGCAGCTCTTTTCCACGCATCCCCCCATTGAAGATCGGGTTGCAGCTTTACGCCGGCTTTAACTCTCCTTATCATGACACGCCTTCAAGAAAGGGACTTGGCACATCCAAGTCCCTTTTTTCGTGTTCCAAACACTATTTTTTGCTTTTCTTTAAATTTTACTTTACGCCGCTCATTAAAAAAAACGGTCCAATGCCGTGGGTATACAGAAGATGACATCCTTTAAAGCGTCCGTTGAAAAATTGTTTTTCATATAGGGACACCTTTCAACTCTCGAAAGGATCATTCAGGATGGGTCTGTTCAAAAAGCCGGACAAAATTTTTGAGATGTAAAAGGAGTAAGATGACAAGAGCGAAAAACCTTCAACGCATTCTTCTCCACCCTTTTTACTTTTCACTTGGCCAGAGAATGCCGAAGAAAAATTTTCAACAGCACCAGAGGTACATCAATGACGTTCAGAAATAGATTGATCTTGTAAGAACACGGGAGGGGTTTCGGGCATTCCATGCCCTAGAAGCGACGCAGGGGGTTGAACTAGCGCCACGGGAATACCGAGTTGTTGAAAATGATGGAGCCCATATCCACAAAGTACGAGTCCCAGGGCATCAATAGATTCGACATCGGAAAAGTCCATCACCACTTGTCGATTATTAAGACAGATAGCCCGTTCAGCAGCTTTTTCGAACATCTCACCTAGAGTCTGATTCACAACTCCAAACATTCGAATGATAACCGCATGTGGTAAGACTTGAAATCTCCAGCACATAGTCACTTTTTCCTATAAAGTTGCAAATCTCGGATAAGGACTCACTCTTACCCAACCTTTCGTTCCTCTTTGGAACGAAACCTTCAAGGGCGAGGGACCCCTGTTTACTAGGGTTGGATGTCCCACTCCAAGGGCACACTGCTCGCAATCACGCCCGTCCTGGGAGCATTCACCCCATCCATCAGCCACGCCCCCAAATCCCCAGTGTTCGTATCGCGCCAGACCAAGTCGGCCTTGCCATCGCCATTCAAATCGCCGATGTGGACAATGGTCCAGGTCGTCGGTGCGCCGCCGGGTATGCCGGTCGGACCGACCGCCAGCCCATCCATCAACCAGACCCCCACAGACCCGTCATCGGTATTTCGCCAGACAATGTCAGCTCTTCCGTCGCCATTAAGATCCTCCACGCCTGCAATGACCCATGCGGCCGGCACCGCCCCCGCAATTAGGCCCGTCGTGGGGGGGTTCAACCCATTCATCAGCCAACCCCTCACATCCCCGGTACCCGTATCGCGCCAGACCAAGTCGGCCTTCCCATCGCCATTGAGATCATACGGGGTCGACACTCCCTGAGTAGCCCCAAAAATACCCAATACTTCTACTCCATTCTCCGCGCGGGATGTTACAAAAGCAAAGCCGTTTACTACTGCAACGTCCATGGCGGCTTCAAGAATGGTAGTGTCATTATCAAAAATTGCTCCGAAATGAGTCGGATTGGTCGGATCAGAGATGTCAATAACCTCTAATCCACTCTCTAATCCTCCCGTTGCCACAAAAGCAAAGTGGCCACTTACAAAAAGGCCCAATGCGCCATTGAGAGCAGTGGCATCGGTATCAAAAATCGCGCCAACGTGAGTGGGATTGGTGGGATCGGATACGTCCAAGACTTCCAATCCGGCATCCCCCGCAGAAGTCACATAGGCAAAATTCCCAGCAACGAAAATTTCCAAAGGGTTCAAAAGTGCTGTCGTTGCATCATCAAAGATCGCACCCACGTGTGTGGGATTAGCGGGATCTGAGATATCGAGAATTTCTACTCCGCTATCAGTTGTTCCCGTCACGTATGCTAAGGTGCCAACGATGGCGATGTCCCACGCTCCAAGAAGAGCCGTAGTCGCATCATCAAAAATCGCACCAACATGCGTAGGATTCGTAGGATCGGAGATGTCCAAGATCTCCACCCCGTCATCACCAGTGCCCGTTACGTATGCAAAATTGCCTGCTACGACAATGTTTCTAGGTTGCTGGAGTGCCGTTGTTACATCATCTGTAATAGCTCCAACGTGAGTAGGGGTTGTCGGATCGGAGATGTTGAGTATTTCCACCCCATGGTCTCTTGCGGCTGTAACATAAGCATAATTGCCGACGACCGTTATACCAGAGGCCCCAGCCAGGGCTGTAGTGGCATTATCAAAAATCAACCCTACATGGGTTGGGTTGGTGGGATCAGAAACATTGAGGATCTCAACACCATCTTCATCTGGCCCCGTTATATAAGCTAAGTTGCCAACAACCACGATAGATCGGGCACCCTCAAGTGCGGTGTTTACATCCGTGATAGACGTGATAGATCCGATATGAATTGGATCATGTCCCCTAGCGATTCCTGCCAGGCTATTCGCTACCAGTGTTACGGCTATCAAGCAAATTAACTTTTTCTTCATCATCTCTAAAACTCCCAATGACGGAGTTGGCAAATTTTGCGAATCAGGATTTTTTTTACTCCCTTTACTTCCTTGATAAGATGGCAAATTTCTCAGGCGGTTGTACAAACCTGAATTTAACCAAAAAACCTCCCCAGCCATTTCCAGCCAAGAAGGTTCGTCCCTAAACCACTGTGCTCTGTCTTTACCTAAAGTAATACCATCCTATTCCTTGGGGTAATTTGTCAACCCGCCAGAAATAGGGATATATTCTTACCCATTCCCCTTCAGCAAGATCCCACTTTTCTCCCTCTCTGCTAACAAAATCCCTTTTCAAACGTCGTGCTGCCCAAAGTCAGCAATGGGCACTGCGGTTTTTGAACCTTAAAGAAGAGCAAAGATTGTGGAACGTTCGTAGTCCAAACTATGCACCGTGGGCTAGATTTGCCATTCTAACTGGCCTTCGTTTGGGTGAACAAATCCGTAGGCAATGAAACGATGTGGGTCTTGAGCAAGGATTAGTGACTTTGCCTCAGATCAAGGCTGGAGAGGTAAAATATGTACTCCTGAGCGTAGAATGTATTCCTGAACGCAGAGGCCCAGTCTATTCTTCGCACACTACAAATTACGCACATGTACCAAGGCGAATGGGGCCTGTGGGTATTTCAGTCTGAGAATCGCGCTGCCACCTGAAGCAACGAAACTTTCATGCAAGAATTTCTGTGCCCACCATCAAAACGGCGGGACTGGAGAGCGTCACGTGACACACCTTGCGGCATCTCTTCGCCTCTCGGCTGGCCATGGTTGGCAAAACGAGGTACCCTCAACCGCCCTCTTATGCCATTCGACAACAGCTTTAATAAAATGGTCTGCCCTGTCCCCATCCCACCTGAAGACGGCCGTTGAGCAGGTAGCTGCCTATGGAGACACCACGCCCAATTCCACTTGGAACCGGGACATAACACCGGGATAGCAAGGCTAAAGCAGGACGGGAACGATGTGTAAGTGGTTGATTGTATTGGAGCGGGCGAGGGGATTTGAACCCCCGACGACTTGCTTGGGAAGCAAGGACTCTACCACTGAGCTACGCCCGCTCATCAGGTTAGGATTGCATTCTAGGTATGACCTAGAGGTTAGTCAAGGATCGAAAAGACAACAGGATGGCTCATTACTCACCGACCATATCGACAAGGCCAAATTTACGTTTACCAATTTTCAAAGAAAATTGTCGGCCTGGCTCAAAATGGATCACCGCATTGATGTCACTCATTTTTTCTCCGTCCACCTTAATAGCATGCTGAGAAATGAGACGACGCGCTTCTCCTTTACTAGGCACTTCACCCGTCCACAACAAGACATCTACTATCGACATAGAGGGATTTTGAGCGATCGAAAAACTTGTTGGCTTTAGTTCCATATAGAAATCTGGTTTATCAGGAAAGTCTCGTTTTTGAAAGCGCTGCTGAAAATCCGCTTTTGCTTCCTCAGCCCCATTGTCACCATGGTATTGTCGCACCACCTGTTCGGCCAACGTCTTTTTGGCTTCCATGGGATGCTGTTGTTTCACGTCCTCTAAATTGGTGTTCGTCAGTAATTCGTAATACCGCATCATAAGGTCATCACTGATAGACATAAGCTTTCCGAACATATCCGCAGGACGATCTTCTAAGGCAATGACGTTGCCAAAACTCTTGCTCATTTTACGAACACCATCCGTCCCCTCCAATAACGGCATCGTGAGAACGACTTGAGGTTTTTGGCCGTAATCACGCTGCAAATCCCGTCCAACTAAGAGATTGAATTTCTGATCGGTTCCGCCTAACTCCACATCCGCTTTCAACGCAACCGAATCGTAACCTTGAACGAGAGGATACAAAAATTCATGTATGCTAATGGGTTTTTGATCTCGATATCGCTTGGAGAAATCGTCACGTTCTAACATCTGGGCCACGCTATAATGTGAGCATAATTCCACCATTGCATCCATCGGCATCCCATTCATCCAACGACTATTAAATTCAATGTGTGTCTTTTGAGGATCCAACGTCTTGAAAATTTGCTGTTCATAGGTTTTCGCGTTAGCTAGCACTTGTTCCTTCGTCAACGCCTTTCGTGTTTCCGATACACCGCTGGGATCCCCGATCATTCCGGTAAAATCTCCAATAAGAAAAATGACCTGATGCCCTAAATCTTGAAAATGCTTGAGTTTCTGAATTAAGACCGTATGCCCCAAATGTAGATCTGGTGCCGTCGGATCAAAACCCGCCTTAATTCGGAGTGGCCGTTGTTCCTGCAGAGATTCGACTAGCTTAGCTTTCAACTCATCAAGTTGAATGACTTCAACAGCTCCTCGAAGAATGAGTTCTAATTGTCGATCAAGTTCTGACGGGGCCATAGAGACTTTCTAAATGGTTGTTTCGTTCAATTAACTTTCTAGGGTGTTTTAACAACCAAATACACCTTTATCCTCACCCAAGCCTTCGCTCCTCTTCAGACCGAAGCACTCAAGGGAGAGGGGGTTTGGATTGTCTTATTTGAAAACGGTCACAAACGGCTCTAGCCGTTTGAGTCGTTTCTCTCCAATGCCTGAGACGTTCACCAAATCCTCAACCTGCCGAAAAGCACCATATGTGGATCGATAGGTCACAATGCGACCGGCCAAGACTTTTCCAATTCCGGGAAGAGATTCCAATTCCTTTCGAGAACTCACATTGAGATTAACGAGCGATGGCACACGAGCTGTCTGAAATTTTACCCCTTGTTTTGATGCTCTCGGGGGCTCATTGTTGGAAATGGAAGTAACAGGGGGCAACTCGTGTTGGATTTTTTGTACGGTTTTAGACTCGGATAGTGATGGGAAATGATCAATAGGTGCCATTGGGGGTTTAGGCCACCCTGCCAAAAGAACGGCAACAAACCCAAATCCCAGCATGGCAGCTTTCAGAAGCAGTGAAATTCCCCAAGAATGTATTTCCAGATATTTATCCAGGAACGACATGGTCAATTTCCTTTTTCACTCAATTCCAACTTTTATAATCGTTTTCGGGCTTGATGAATGGCCACCCCCTCAATGTCTTCCGCTGCTTCCATCAGTCCTTCTGAAAACGTGGGATGGGCATGAATCATGTCGGCTACTTCCTGCACCGTTAAACCACCTTGCATGGCCAGGGCCCCCTCGTGAATGAGATCTGCCGCATGTGTGCCAATAATATGAACCCCGATTATTTTCTTGGATTGTTCATCTACGATCACTTTAAACTGCCCCGTGATTTCGCCAACAGCTTGAGCTTTGCCAATTCCTCCATATCGGAACCGCCCAACGGTGCTTGGCAATCCCCGTTCACGTGCCTGTTTTTCCGTCAACCCCACTCGTCCAATCTCGGGAAGAGTAAATATACCCGCAGGGATGACCTCATAGTTGATTGATTGAGGGGTGCCCATCGCATTGGAGACGGCCACTTTCCCTTGAGCAGATGCGACATGCGCCAGCATAGATTTCCCAGTCACATCACCAATGGCATAGACGCCAGGAACCGTCGTTTCCATATGATCATCGACCAGAATTTCTTCCCGATTTCCGGTTTGGATGCCCACAGACTCTAACCCTAAACCACCAGAATTCAGACGGCGCCCCACGGAAATAAGCATCTTATCCGCAACAACTGACTGTCCTGAACTAAGAGTCGCGTGGATCCCCTCGGCACTCGATTGCCAATCTTGAATCGTGGCGCCCAGGCATAATTGCACTTTTCGTTTTTTAAATTCACGTGTCAGGATGGCCACCATATCGTCATCTTCTGTGGGCAGCAAAGTAGGCATCATTTCAACGAGAGTTACATGACTGCCCAGTCCACTAAACAAACAGGCAAACTCACAACCTTCGATCCCACCACCAACAATAATGATACTTCGAGGAATGTCGACAAGTTCCAAGGCCTCTTTGCTCGAAATGACCTGTTGGCCATCGATAGGAAATTGCGCGAGTTGTGGCCAAGAAGACCCGGTGGCTAGCACAATTGCGTCCGCATCCAACAGGCTAGTGGCACCATCGACATCGGTGACCCGTACCTGCCGATCGGTAACCAGCTCTCCTCGTCCGGCCACATGCTGAATCTTCCACTGCTTGAATAAGGTGGCAATCCCTTTTACCAGAGACTGCACAACATCATTTTTCCGAGCCATCATACGCTTCAGATCAAATCCAACAGGGCCTTCAAACGTTAAACCCCAGGCTTGGGCATGCCGAGCACGTTCGCCAAGATCCACAAGATTCAATAAAGTCTTACTGGGAATACAACCCCAATTTAGGCAGACGCCTCCCACGGCTTGCGCTTCGACAATCGTCACCTGGGCACCCAATTGAGCGGCACGGATTGCCGCCACATATCCGCCAGGTCCCGCACCAATTATGATTATTCTTCTTTGAGAAGGCATTACTCTTGAGAGGTCAAAAAGGCTTCATACTGTTCAGCAGTCATAAGCTCATCTACTTCACGGAGGTCAGATAATTCCAACACCGCAATCCACCCACGGCCATACGGGTCTTTATTCAAGAATTCAGGGTATTCTTCCAATTCCTGATTGACTTCAACCACCGATCCCGTGACCGGCGAATAAATTGTCGACGTGGCCTTCGTCGACTCGACTTCTCCAAGCTCGGCTTCTGCCGCAAGGCTTATCCCGACTTTAGGCAGATCGATAAATACGACGTCGCCCAATGCATCTTGAGCAAAGTTGCTTAAACCCAACGTCGCCTTATTGCCGTCAACGCGAATCCATTCGTGTTCTTTGTGATAACGCAAATCCTGCGGTTCCATCCTTACCCCCTTTTGCTCAAAGTCATGATGTGTTCCTTAATATTCTAGGCTAGATCCACTGCGCTATTGCTCAGAATCACAGCCCATATAGTCTTGCTGTGACGAGGCAACCATGCCTCTCACGAAACTGATTAAAAATATATCTCCTTGAACACTCAGGGCTTATTGAATGTTTTTCTTTCATGGCAAAGAGAAGCCCTATGGCAATCGATAGCAGCAGCCGAAGGGAATGGTCAAAAAAGTCCCTCCAGCAAGGCCGCGAATCGCTTGCTAGATCCCGCAGGGGCTCACCGATGTTTGACGCACGGAGCGTACGCTCAGTACGTGAGCACGGCAAAATGGCGACCTGCCTGCGCGAAGCCGCTACGGCGGAGGCAGGGAACGCCGCTGGCGGATTTTTTCAACATTCCCACTCAGGAAAACGCACGAAGATCATGAACAACGCCAATTCCTGAAGGAAAATTCTCCAGAGGGGAAAACTCGCTCGACGCGGTTTGTGGTCGAAGGCGTTGTCCGCCCTTCGCAGGCATACTCACCCACACACGCCGTGGATCCCCCACCACCGGTAACAATCTGTCGAGAACCGCTTTTGTGGAAATGCGACGTAACTTTTCAATCACTGATTGCTCTGTAAACGTTGACCGTCGATCAATTTCCGGCCTCACAAAGAAAAAGGAAAAGGGGCGTCCCGTAGCATCCATCGCATCTTCTGCATATTTAACCAGGGCTCGAACCGGATCGGTTAAGGCATGCGGATGAATTTCTAGCCCAAATTGAACCGAACGATACCGGGTGCGAAGACGGTCGACCAAGGTTTCAAGAATGGTCAAACGTTCACGGGCTTTCCAGCCAGCCCATCGCCAAAATAATGGATCCTTTGAATTCGACCCATTGGCGGAAGAGAGCCCTGGAGTAAACTCCAAGGTTCGTAACGGATCGAATCCTTCGTAGAAGACCCGAGATGGCACAAAGGTCGCTCCAAATTTCCCTTGGAATCGTTTCAACCCGACTCGGGTGACTCCCTCAAACGTACCCAGAGGATGATCATTCAGAAACACCAGACCATCGAGGCCACCCCTACAAAGACGAATCAGAAAATTCGTCAGGAATTGTTGATACTCTGGATGAAAGAGATCAAACCACTGGGTCGCTTGCAATCTACCGGTGTCGACATGATACATCCTGTCGCGCCATTGGGGATGTTCGGAAGACGCCCAATGGCCCAGACAGCGAAGATTCACGCCCACATATAACACCAAACCGGCTCGATGACTTCGCTCGGCAAAAGACCGTAAGACGAACAGAAGTTCCGCAAGATCCTGAACTCGTTGAGGCTCCTTCGATGAAGAAAGATTAAATGCCGCTCTCTTGCATCCCAGATCGATAAGCAAGGAGGTCACTCCATCTTGTTTCATCTTTTTAATACCCTGCTCAAATCCCTGGGTTGCCGGCAATTGGTTCAACGCCAACCGAATGGCTTGAGTAGGCTGCGGCGGCATCTTCCATCGTTCAAGTAAAGCTTGAATTTCATTGAGTCGCTGTGCCGACTGAGATTGATAGCGATGTCCTTCAGGCGCCGCCGCAACTAACACCCGATACTCGGCCTGAGCGGCCTCCCAGTCCTGAACCTGATCATATGATTGCCCGAGTAACCAACGACCTTCATTTTCAAGGTTTCCTTTTGGATGCAACGCTAACAATCGCGTTAATCCCCGAATAGCCTGCTGAAAATCACGTGCCTCAAAATGATGTTGAGCTTCTTGGAAAAGCCCTTCGTGAATTCTGCGAATTTCCTTGGGCTGCGGCCTCCGTAAATTCCCAGTGTGGTCGGGCCCCGATTCAACGGACGGCGGACCACCTATCACCGGAGGCGATTGCGCCGGTCGTGTGCGCCCACAAGACATAAGCATCCCAACACACAGCAGGCACACCACTGTCGCGTGAAAGAAATTCCACAGACTGCGAGACGACACCAACATACGACGTTAACCGCTCCTATCGGAATTCAGATTCAGCAAAAAAATAACCAATTTCGATTGTCGCGTTTTCTACCGAATCGGACCCATGCACCGCATTGGCTTCAATCGACGCCCCATACAAGGCACGAATCGTTCCGGGATCGGCCTTTTTCGGATCCGTCGCTCCCATGAGATCGCGATTCTTTTTCACCGCATCCGTCCCTTCCAACACCAAGACCACCACCGATCCTGAACTCATATAGGTGGTCAAATCGTTAAAAAATGGACGCTCCCGATGCACGGCATAAAAGCCTTCGGCGCAAGCCTTCGATAAACGCATCATGCGTATCGCAAGTGGATGCAAACCAATTCCTTCATACAGCCGAATAATATCGCCAATTGCATGCTTTCTCACCGCATCAGGCTTAATAATCGCTAACGTTCGCTCCGCCATACAAATACATCCTTTCAGATAAAAAATAGTGTTAGACAGAAGGCGATCATTTTACGGCTCTTCCAACGAACTTGCAATCAGACAGCCAGACCAAAAAACCTTAAAAAACAGGTATTTAGGCTGAAGACTAAAGGTTCACTTAATACTTGAAGTGTTGGATGATGACGGATGATTGGCTCCCTACAAGCCTTCAGTCTATCCACCTTTGCACTTAGCTTTCTTCTGCACAGGCTTCCGGAGGCCTCGTATCCTGAGCAAACCCTTTAGAAAAGACGATGCAGCCAACCTGCTTCACATT
>QIDY01000253.1 GCA_003228495.1 Nitrospirota bacterium | reverse complement strand
CGCTCCAAGACATGAGATGACAGTCATCCCACATAGAGGAAAATCCCGTGCAAAGAGGGCTTAACTTAGTGCCATTCGGGTCAGACTCGAATTAAAAATTTAAGAAGGCTTGGGGGAATAATAATTCGAGTCTGACCCTTAAATTAAACCTCCTAGAGTTGGGCCCGTTTTTTTAGTGTGCTTGGGTTAGTCGGGCGAGGTTAGCGTTTGTCTGGGAGAGGACTAATGAAAACGCTGCAAAGTCCTTATCTGTCAAGGGAGGACCACTGGAACCTCGATCAGCCAAAATCAGGCCGATGGGTTTATTGGGTGCGTATAAGGAGCCGGCTAATCCGGGATAATTGCCCCAGAGCTGGAGGAACTCTGTTGGTATTTCGTTGGATGTGTCTTCATCCTCTAGCGATTGGAATTGTATGGGTTGGTATTGATAGAGGAGATGATTCCAGAAATTTCCTTTATTGAGTGGGCAATGAAATGCCGCTTGTATTTCATCTGCTTGGGACCCATGGCAGATTTTGGCCTCCAATTTTTCCTTCCCTGGTACCACAAATGCCAGCAACACGCGCTCGAATCCGCACGAAGTATAAAGGGCGTGGGTGGCAAAGGTGAGAAGATGAGAAGGTTCCCGAATTTTCATCGCAGCAAGTGTGTATTCCAGTAATTGGCTGTCTGTTGATGACACAGTCGACTGAGGTTGAGGGCTGGGTGGTGTTGAAGGGGGTTGGGATTTTCCTTGATTCGGTGTTTGGTTGCACTGAAAGGTCTGTTGAATGGCAAAAGTCAATTTCTGTAATTGCTGATTGTGCATGGGGGTATGATTTGGGTCTGAAGCCGGGAGTAGGTGTTGTTGAGGAATGTTAATTGCTGAGGCAATTTCAGAGGCTTGCATGAAGGCCTTAGTCACGGTTTGCTCTAGCTGAGTATAGGAGAGAGAAAATGGAGGGAGAAAATGTTGTATGAGTGACTGCAAGACATTTTCTTGCCCGGAGCCGGAAGGGTTGAGAAGACAATAACTGAGTTCATTTGCGGCCCGAACAATCCCTTCCATGATTTGCTGGTCGTTCTCTGGTCGGGTTTTTGGCCAGACGGACTTTTTCCCCAAAAGGTGAACCAGATTGTTGGGCAAATGCCAGTGTTTGGCCATGGTGGCAGCTATCGTGGATAGGGGGCGTCCAAGAAGGGCGAGTTCGGCTTTAGGGACTTTGGTTGGATCCTCCAAGCGTAAGGCTTCCAATTGCTCGGCGACTTCCGGTCGGCACAGAGCTAAAATGAGGTCGCCGAGGGAATAGAGCATGGCATTGGTAAATAAAAACCCTGGTTCGGGGTAATTCAGGGCTTTGCCAAGTTCTTGTGCTTGTGTTCCAGCTACGAGTGCCCGAGCCAGAAGATGTTTGAGACATGATGTTTTGGCGCCGAAGGCATCAGCTTGTTCAATGAGTTGGGCGGCTACGACCATGGCCTGAATGACATCAAATCCGATGAGGGCAACGGCATGAGTAGAGGTTTTTACGGGGACACGGGTGAAATAAGCCGGGCTGTTAGCGATTTTGATAATATTGGCCATCATGGCCTGATCGCGTTTGATAATATCACCGATATCGCTGGCACTGGAACGTTTGTCTTGAGTAAGATTTAAGACTTGAATGCAACTTTGCCGAAGAATAGGCAATGTTTCCGGAGCATCGGCCAGAAGGCTTTCCAAAAATGACGGCGTCGTTGTTTGGTCTGGTGGAGCTGCCTGTTCCATTTGTGGCATCGTCACGAAGATAGAGAAATTAACAGGTAGTTGGATCTTACGTTCATTTTCGGTAAAATTCCCCGTAAGGTTAAGACTGGGGTTTGTCGGGTGCGGCAATCTGTAAATGTTTTTAACGATGTGAGGGTGAGATGAGAAATCGAATTTCATGTTCCGCACAAGAACTTGGCCAATTGGATCCTGAAATGGTGCAGTCCGTTGTTGGTGGGCAAGTCTTTAAGATTGGCAACCAATATTTTTCGGATCAACGAGTGAATATTGTCGAAGCCAATGGGACGCAAGTGGTTGCGGAGGTCAATGGCACGTATGGTGTGTATTCGCAGACGATTAAATTACGTGGTGGGACCTTGTCCACCAAGTGTTCTTGCCCGTCGACGGAACAGCCTTTTTGCCGTCATTGTGTTGCCGTTTTACTGCAGCAATTCCATAATGGGTCAGCGGTCAATGAGCCGTCAAAATCTTCTGATCCGTCACCAACACCATCCCCTGGTGCTGAACCGGAACCTTCTACCGAGGCATCTCCTTTATCCGGCGAACCCGCCCCGACAGTGGACTTGAATTTTCGAGAAGCGACGTTGTTTATCGATTGGTTTCAGCAGGGGGTGGATCTGTTGGGCAAAGAGGCGTCCTTGCCTGCAGTTCCGAAGTCTCTTGGTGGGGTGGCTCTAGAATGGGCAGGGGTGCTTGATCGACTCAATCAACAATTCTTAGAGAGCGAAGAAGAGCGCATGGATGCTCAGCGGAATTTGCAATCTGCCGAAAACATGGTCGATTCGCTGACGAAAGAATTAGGGACGGTGAAAGTGGAGTCCGAGTCAGCTCAGACAACCTGTAGTGGTTTGGAGAAAAAAGTCAAAGAATTAGAGGAATCGTTGTCAGATTTTTCTCAGGTTTCCAAAGAGCGAGATCGCTTGGTGAGTAAAGTATCAACCATGCAATCGGAATTGCAAAACAAAGGAGCCGAATTGGAAAGTGTTTCGATGACCCTTAAGTCAATGTCCAACGCTATTCGTAACTTACTTCCGTCAGACCCGTCTTGAAATCGTGAACCGTGAGCTCTGTTGGTACGTGCTTCGCCCTAGGCACGTATTTTTCTGGGTTCTTTAAGGGGTTCTGATAATACCTCTGGTTGCCTGACCAGTTTCAACATATTCTCCGCTATCTGATCAAAGGCCTGTGCTGCCGGAGCCCGTGGGGATAATTCCACGACCGGTAAATATTTCAAGATGGACTGTTGAACGTGGGGATCTTCCGGAATATTCCCTAGAACGGACAGGTCGGCCCCAACATATTGTTTGAGCAAATGTTGCAAATGCAGCGTGTTAATCCGAGATTTCGGGGTCATCCGATTTAAAATTAAGGCTGGCTGGAATCCTTGTAGAGCTTGTTGCGCCAACGCCACGCCCGATTCGCTGGTGCGTCCGACCGCTTCCAAGACTTCCGTGATGCTGTGGAAATCTTTACTGAGGAGAGCTTCGGCAATGGGATCACGAGCCAAAAAGGCAGTGAGGACTTTCCGAATGGCTGCCAGTTTGATAAATCGGTAAAGATCTAAGACCGAGGTGGGATCCGGAGTGGCCACGGCCAAAAAATGATCCGCGAGGAGAAAGAAGTCCAGCGTGTGGTAACTGGTTCCAGCTCCGACATCGACCAGAATGATATCTGCATCCAGTTTTTGGAGATGTCGAATAAGGCGTTTTTTCTTGGCATGTTGAAGGTTTGCCGTTATGAGGGTTTCTCCCGTGCCTGGAATGAGCTTGAGGGATGCGGGATTGGCGATAGAATGGGCGACGTCATTGAGATGTGTTAACCGATTCGAAAAAAAATCGGTGAGGGTTGATGGGGGATGAAACATTCCGAAGAGAATATGGAGATTGGCGCCGCCAATATCCATATCCACTAAAATCACGCGTTGGCCTTTGCGGGCCAACAGGAGCCCCAGGTTGCTGACGACCATACTTTTCCCGACGCCGCCCTTTCCGGAAGCCACAGAAATGATTGTGGGCATCTGCTGAATTCCTCTCTAGTGATAACGAAAAAATGGAGTATTCCCCCGAAAATTAGTCTATCACGGAGATGATCTTATGCCTATGATGGTCCCTCAAGGCTCACGAAGCTTTTCAGAATGATGGTCTAGGGGAATGGCGAAAGGCCTTTCCGATATCTTGCCTTTGAATTAGGAAAATGCTAGTGTGAGGACTGGTTGAGTGGGCGTGAGCCCACTTTTTTTTGGTCTTTAGCTGTGGCCGCTATCCATAAGGACTTTATGGTGGCCTTCATGACTGAAAGTCTTGCTCAAATCATTCGTCAAGTTGGCGACCCCATCGCTCGGGCATTGGGTGTCGAAATCCTCGATATACAATGTAGTGGGAAACCAACCAATCCGTTGGTCCGTTTAACACTTGATAAAGATGGAGGGGTAGGAATTGACGACTGTGAACAATTCCACCAGTCTCTTCGCCGAACATGGGATGTTACCCAACCTTCTGGACCTATTTGTCGATTCGAGGTGTCCTCACCAGGATTAGATCGACCACTGAAGGATCCCAAAGATTTTCAACGTGTTCAGGGCCAGCGGCTCCGCCTGACCGTGCAAAATGATACCCGGAAGAATGCTGTCGTCTTGGGACGATTAATGGCTGTGACGGACACAGGATTACGGTTAGTGGATGATCGAGCGAAAGTCTTCCAAGAGCTTTGTGTGTCTTGGAGTGAGATTGTGAAAGCAAAGATCGAGGTAGAATTCTAGTAATCCTACATAATGATACAAGCAGCCCTAGCCTTTTTGAGGCTACCACTTACGGTGTGTTGCGAGGAACAATCATGAAAAGCGAACTCATGTCGGTTATCGATCAAATTGGTCGGGAAAAAGGTATTGAGAAGGAAAAAATTCTCGCGGCCTTGGAAGCGGCGCTGTTGACTGCGGCAAAAAAACGGTTCGGACAAGGGGATAATATTCAAGTCGACATTGATACGGACACGGGTGAAATTTCCATTGTGAGCAAGAAGACCATTGCTGAGAATGTCGTCGATGCCAAGACGGAAATTTCCTTGGAAGAAGCTCGGAAAATTGATGAAGAAGCTGAAATGGGTGATGAAATTGGCTCCCTCATTGAGATGGAGGAATTTGGACGAATTGCGGCACAGGCAGCCAAGCAGGTGATTTGCCAGAAAGTTCGAGAAGCGGAATGGGAATCCATCGAACGGGAGTATTCCAAAAAAGAAGGCGAATTAGTCCATGGGGTGATTTTAGGGCAAGAGCGGCGCAATTATCTTGTTGATATTGGGAAAACAGAGGCGCTGCTACCGGTTCAGGAGCAGATACCTCGCGAGGCTCACCGGCGAGGTGATCGGGTTCGAGCCTTGCTTCTGGAAGTTCGCCGAACACCAAAAGATGTGCAAGTGATTTTATCCCGAGCGAATCCCCATTTCGTGGTGAAACTGTTTGGTTTAGAGGTGCCGGAAATTTCGGAAAAAATAGTGGAAATTAAAGGAGTGGTTCGGGAGCCGGGAGATAGAACAAAAATCTCGGTCGCTTCGCGGGATAAGGCAGTGGATCCTGTAGGGGCTTGCGTGGGTGTTAAAGGTTCCCGAGTGCAAGCCATTGTCCGTGAATTGCGGGGTGAAAAAATTGATATCATCCCTTGGACAGAAGATCCGCGCGTGTTTATTGGGGAAGCCTTGAATCCGGCATCTATCGAAAAAGTCGGCATTGATGATCAAAAAAAATCGGCGCTTGTGGTTGTTGCAGATTCCCAGCTTTCCTTGGCTATTGGGAAAAATGGGCAAAATGTACGATTAGCGGCTAAGCTGACGGGGTGGAAAATTGACATTATTAGTTCGACAGAATATGAAAAGGAAAAACTGGAGCGGGATCTCGAAATTAAGGCGGCGTTAGCCGAAGAAACCGCAAATATTTCTGAAGAAACGACGGTAGGTGAAGAGACATCTGGGCAGGCAATCGAGGAAACTGCCGGGGAATCCGACCTGGTGGCCACGGAAGAAGCGACTCCCGAGGATTCTCCGTCATCGTAAAGGACAGGCATGCGAGTTCATGAAATAGCGAAGAAGCTTGGTATGGAAAGCCGCCTGGTCATTCCCGAACTGGTGCGATTGGGGATTCAGGTGACTTCCCATAGTAATACGGTTGAGGATGATGCCGCCCGCTGGGCGATGGATGTGATGCAGGGTAAGGTGGAGGCACCCAAGGGTACACCTCCTGTAGAAAGCGTGGCCCGTAATGTCGGTATAAAAAAGACCGGAGGACGGCTCCAGAAAAAGGTTGCGTCTGGTTCCGGAAAGACTGTTGCTGATGCCACGACTTCCGAACCCAAGAAGCCGGAAAAGAAGCATATTCTGATTAAAAAGAAAAAGACCGAAGAAGAGCTTGCTGCAGAAGTTAAGGAATTTCCTTCAGTAAAGGAAGAAAGTACGGAAACTTCTGCCTTAGCTGTGGGCGCAAGTTCTTCGATATTGGACACACCGATCGGTGGAGGACCGACCATCGGAATCCTACCTCCTGAGGCTCAGCTGGAAACTTCGGACTCGGTTGCTGCTGAATCCGGAACGCTTGGTGTGGCTGAGAGTCCTATAGCCGTTCTTCCTACCGATAAACCCACTGATAAAGAAAAGAAAAGTGAGGGGAGAATCGACAAAAAGGGCCCTTCTTCCGGTCGGGAAAGCCCAGATGAGGAAAAAGTAAAAAAACCGAAAAAAGGGGCACGGTTAAAAAATGAAGAACTATTTGCGGCCAGATTCGAAGATGCTGCCGTCTGGCAGGATCTGCGTCCCCTCCCAACCCTCCGTCGTGAGGAGAGGGCTCGTCAGGTTCAACCGACGTCAACCGGCGAGATTACCAAGCCGCGGAAGAAGGTCATAAAGGTCACAGCCGGAATATCCATCAAAGACTTTGCAGAGGTCTTGGGTCAAAAGCCGACAGAAATCATTCGAAAATTAATGGACTTAAATGTGGTGAAAACGCTGAATCAGGCGATGGATCTTGATGCAGCCGTTCTTATCGCAGAGGGATATGGCATTGCGGTTGAAGCCGTCGCGTCTAAGGGAGGGGAGGCGCTGTTGGACGATATCTTGGAGCCAGGCGGCAATGAACGATGGGAGTCTCGCTCCCCGGTGGTGACAGTAATGGGGCATGTCGATCATGGGAAAACCTCCTTATTGGATGCCATTCGAAAAACTCAAGTGACAGATCGGGAAGCTGGCGGGATTACCCAACATATTGGGGCGTCATTTGTGAAAGTCGGCGAACGAGCCGTGACATTTGTAGATACCCCCGGCCATGAAGCCTTTACGGGGATGAGAGCTCGGGGAGCGCAAGTGACGGATATTGTGGTGTTGGTCGTTGCTGCAGACGATGGCCCGATGCCTCAAACCATTGAAGCGCTCAACCATGCGCAAGCTGCGAATGTGCCCATTATTGTGGCCGTGAATAAAATTGATAAGCCTGGAGCCAACCCGGAGCGAGTGAAGCAAGGATTGGCAGAATATGGGCTGCTCCCCGAATCCTGGGGTGGGCAAACGATTTTTGTGGAAGTTTCGGCTAAAGAAAGCCAAGGCTTAGACACTCTCCTTGATATGTTGTTGCTCCAGGCGGATGTCATGGAATTGAAGGCCGATTTAGCATGTTCTGCTCGCTGCGTAGTTTTGGAGGCTAAATTAGATAAAGGGCGCGGGCCTGTTGCCACGGTATTGGTGCAGAGTGGAACCTTGAAGGTGGGCGAGACATTTGTCGTAGGGTCTGTAAGTGGTCGAGTTCGAGGGCTCACATCGGATAAAGGCGTCCGTCTCAAGGAGGCCGGACCATCAACCCCTGTGGAAGTGATCGGGCTGTTGGGGGTTCCAGAGGCCGGAGATCAACTGATTGTGGTGAAAGATGAGCGAGCGGCCAGGGAAGTAGCCCAAGCCCGTATGCAAAAGCGAAGAGATGTTGGCTTGGCTGCTTCGTCTCGGCGAACTTTGGATGAATTATATGCTGAAACCATCAATGGGGAAGTCAAAGAATTGGGGGTGCTCCTTAAAGCGGATGTCCAAGGTTCGGTGGGGGCGTTGGTCGAGGCTTTGCATAAGATTAGTACCGATGCGGTCAAGCTCAGGGTGATTCATAGCGGGGTAGGCGGAATTAACGAATCGGATGTATTGCTCGCCGCCGCGTCTAAAGCCATTATTATTGGATTTCATGTTCGGCCGGATTCAAAAGCTGCGAATATTGCCGAACGTGAAGGAGTAGAAATTCGGCTGTATACCATTATTTATAATGTACTTGATGATATTCGTTCTGCTGCCGAAGGATTGTTGGCACCTACGGTGAAGGAACGAGTCTTAGGCCATGCCGAAGTTCGGCAACTGTTTTCCGTACCAAAGATGGGCACCATTGCCGGATGTTATGTCAACGATGGTATGATCTCGCGTGCCAATGCGAAAGTCAGAGTCGTTCGCGATCAAGTGACGGTGTACGAAGGGAAAATCGGGTCGTTGCGCCGTTTTAAGGATGACGCAAAAGAAGTTCAGCAGGGGTATGAATGCGGTATAGGAATTGAAAATTTTAATGATATGAAGATGGGTGATGTGTTGGAAGCCTATGTGTTGGAAGAGGAGCCTGCGAAATTATAAGGGGTGACCCGAGGGATATATTCGGTGGGGATGATCGTTGGGTTGTGCACGGTGGAATTGCATTTTCCTGATGCACAATCGCTTAAAAGTAAGCGAAAAATCCTTGTTAGTTTGAAGACCAGACTTCAGAATCGGTTTAATATTTCCATTGCTGAAACTGATGAAAACGATCTCTGGCAAAAAGCTACTATAGGAATTGCGTCGGTTGCCAATGAGACGGCACGGGTCAATCAAACGTTGGACCACGTTCTTAATGACATACGAGCGAACCCCTCACTGGAACTCTTACGGTCTCAGATCGAAGTATTATAAGGCCTCAAAGCGTTTGATCGTATGTCAAAGTCAACAATCAGTCGTGCCACACGGGTGGCGGATCAAATCCGAATGGAAGTCGCTGATATCCTGTCACGAAAAATCAAGGATCCCCGGGTTCAATTCGTGACGGTTACGGATGTTACGATGACGGCTGACCTCAAAATTGCTCGTATTTATGTGACAGCTTTGGATCAAGACCATTTTGAGCAACAAACGGCCCCGGGACTTAAAAGTGCTGTGGGCTATGTTCGGAAAGAAGTGGGGAGACGGCTCAATCTGCGCTATACACCTGAAATTGTGTTTTATCGGGACACGAGTGCGGAGTATGCTCATCGGATTGAAAAAATTCTTGATTCCCTCCCTCATGAGCCTCAAGAGGAAGAGAATGATAATGATAACGAATCTGCCGAACCATCTATTCCCTCGACATAGGACATAGAGTCTGGTGCCCATGACCCTCCCTTCTCCCTGTATTGACCCTCCTGACATTGAAGGCTTCCCTTTGCCGCATTTGCCCCATGGGGTTTTAATTATCGATAAGCCGGATGGGTGGACGTCCCATGATGTCGTGATGCGGGTGCGAGCAGTTTTGGGTATCCAGAAGGTTGGACATGCGGGGACCTTGGATCCACATGCGACAGGGGTCTTGCCAGTTTTAATTGGAAAAGGAACGAAAATCGCGCAATATCTCTTGGATTGGGACAAAGAATATGTAGCGGTCCTTCAATTAGGAGAAAAGACCGATACGCAAGACGCGTGGGGGACCATACTGGAGAAAGTGTCTTGTGAATCGTTGTCTGAAAACGATGTTCGATCAGTCTTCAAGCATTTCCAGGGAGCGATAACACAAGTTCCACCAATGTATTCGGCTGTCAAAGTGGGCGGGCAGCCCTTGTATAAAAAAGCTCGAAAAGGGCAGACTGTTGAACGCCAGGCCAAAACCGTGGTGATTCATGACATGGAAATCCAACGAGTGGCGCTTCCTGAGATAAGTTTTCGTGTGGCATGTTCTAAAGGGACCTATGTCCGAACCTTGTGTGCGGACATTGGAGATCGCTTGGGCGTCGGGGGCCATTTGAAATGGTTGCAACGTTCGCGCGTTGGGCCCTTGCACCTCGATCAGGCTCTTAATATGGAATCCCTCACCGATGTATCGCAGTATGATGAAGCATTCTATAGCCTGGATCATGTCTTAGACGGGTTCCCCGCAGTGGAAGTGAATGGTGACGATGCCCGGAAGGTGCTTCACGGGAATGCTATTCCTTGGAACCGGATAGAAATAACTGAGGAGAAAGTCAGAAAAGCAACTCCCGAAGAAGATAGGCGGGTTCGAGTGAAGAACAAGGATGGCGTCTTATTGGCCTTAGGCAAAGGCCCTTCCTTGCAATCAGGACAGAGTGGGCCAGTGCTGGTTATTGACACGGTATTAGGCTAAGCAGGATCCTATTGGTTAAATATTGTTGAAGACAATCGTGTGGATCGGACATACGAGCAAATACTGCAAGGAGGTATTATGGCATTGACCAAAGAAGAAAAAACGGCAGCGGTTGCATCGCAACGAATTCATGATCGGGATACTGGATCTTCAGAGGTCCAGATTGCGATATTGACCAAGCGAATCACGAGTCTGACGGAACATTTTAAAGCACACAAGAAAGATCATCATTCCCGCCGGGGGTTACTACAGATGGTCGGTAGACGACGTAAGCTTTTAGATTATTTACGGCGGAGAGATGAAGGGAAATATCAAACCATTATTGCAGCTTTAGGCATTCGGAAATAGTGCAGTTTTTCATTGCGAGTCAGATGGCAAACTGAATACCGCGTTTTTCCTTCACACACCAAAGTCATTATGAAACCGTATAGTAAAACCTCCATGTCCACATTCTCTGTACCGAAGTTGGAACCACAAGTATAATATTCAATAGAGCCTGCAATAGATTGAGAAAGGTTGAAACATGATTCATGTCGTTGAAATGGAAGTTGGTGGTCGTTCGCTTCGGTTAGAAACTGGTCGCATGGCGAAACAGGCTGATGGCTCGGTGTTGGCAACATATGCTGATACGGTAGTGTTGGCCACAGCTGTGGCTTCAAAGACGCTTAAGCCTGACGCAGGCTTTATCCCTCTCACGGTTAATTACCAAGAGAAATTCTATGCTGCCGGGAAAATTCCTGGCGGGTTTTTCCGTCGGGAAGGGGCACCCAGTGAAAAAGAGGTGTTGACCAGCCGCCTGATTGACCGGCCTATTCGACCCTTGATGCCGGATGGTTTTTACTATGAAACCCAAATCATTGTGACCGTGCTTTCTATTGATCAGACGATGGCATCTGATGTGGTGGGCATTGTGGCTGCGTCTGCCGCGTTGGCTGTTTCGGATATTCCCTGTGCCGGACCTCTGGCTTCGGTCAGAATCGGTCGGGTAAACGGAAATTTTGTGGTAAATCCAGACCGGAATGCTTTGGAGACCAGCGAGTTGAATCTGGTCGTGGCAGGCACGCAGGATGCCGTGATGATGGTTGAGGCTGGAGCCAGTGGGCTTTCTGAAGACATGATGATTGATGCCATCGAACTCGCTCATGCTGAGATTAAAAAAATTATCTCGACGATTAAGGAATTGCAGGATAAAGTTGGGAAAGCCAAACGTGCTTTCCCGGTAGAAGCAATTGATGCAGAAGTAGAGCAAGCCGTTCGTTCGCAAGCGGCTTCGGCCATTTGTGAAGCCATGTATATACCAGGGAAAGCCGAACGCCAGGAACGGTTTGATCAGATTCTTCTGGAATCGACTGAAGCTGTTGCCGGTGAAGACGATGAGCGGAAGGCCCAAGTTAAAAAAGCTTTTCATGCGTTGGAATATTCGGAAGTTCGACGGATGATTTTAGAAAAGAAAACTCGTGCCGATGGGCGAGGGTTAGCCGATGTTCGCCCCATTAGCTGTGAAGTGGGCCTGTTGCCGCGTACGCATGGCTCGGCCCTATTTACGAGAGGGGAAACGCAAAGTTTGGGGGTGGTGACGTTAGGGACGGCAGATGATGAACAGCGAATTGATGCTCTGGAAGGAGAATATTCCCGGTCGTTCATGCTGCATTATAATTTCCCCCCGTTTAGCGTCGGTGAGGCAAAATTTTTGCGTGGGCCAGGGCGACGGGAAGTTGGACATGGAAAATTAGCTGAACGGGCTTTGAGTGCCGTATTACCCACGAAGGAAGAATTCCCCTATACGATTCGGATTGTCTCCGAGGTATTGGAATCGAACGGATCCTCCTCAATGGCCACGATTTGTAGTGGAACCTTGGCCCTTATGGATGCGGCTGCTCCGATCAAGGCCCCGGTAGCCGGGATTGCCATGGGGTTAATTCTAGAAGATGGTCAGGTGGCTATCCTGTCCGATATCCTAGGCATGGAAGATCATTTAGGTGATATGGATTTCAAAGTGGCCGGGACGAAAGATGGCGTGACGGCGTTGCAAATGGATATTAAGATAGGTGGAGTTACGCCAGCCCTCATGCGGCAAGCCCTGTCTCAGGCACGTGAGGGACGTCTGACGATTCTGGAGAAAATGAACGAATGCCTCATGACGCCTCGCACCGAACTGGCTCCCTACGCTCCTCGCATCAGTACCATTCAAATTAAGCAAGATAAGATTCGTGATATCATTGGTCCGGGAGGAAAAGTCATTCGTGGGATTATCGCGGAATGTGGCGTCAAAATGAATGTGGAAGACACGGGGATCGTGACAATTGCCGCAGTAGATGAAGCCTCGGCCAAAAAAGCCATGGATATAGTGCTCAGTTTGGTTGAAGAAGCGGAGATAGGGAAAATTTACTTGGGTACCGTCCAGAAAATTGTGGAATTTGGGGCGTTTGTGGAAATTCTTCCGAATATGGATGGACTTGTCCACATCTCACAATTGGCTCCCCATCGTGTGCAATCAGTAGCCGATGAAATTTCGGAAGGCGAACAAATTCTGGTCAAAGTGTTGGAGATTGACCGACAAGGCAAGATTCGGCTTAGCCGGAAAGAAGCCATGGCCGAACAAGCCGAGAATGAACAAGCGTCCACCTAAGAACCTGTGACAAAATAACTTGGACATCTCGCATCCCATCTTCGGGCCACCTTTGAACGCACCTGAATCGAAAAAACATCACCATAGCCGTGCTATGCCTCGTCTTTTTCTCAATCGTTCCGTCCGAATCCGATACAAATCAGGGGCCGGTTTTGTCAAAGTTGTTTTGTCAGAGGCCCTAACCCTTCCTGGTCATTATTACCGTGTATAAAAAAGTTCTATTGGATAATGGAGTGCGAGTCGTGCTCGAGCGGATGTCCTCGTTACGGTCTGTGGCTCTGGGTGTATGGGCGACGGTGGGCAGTCGCTATGAAGGTAAAGGTGAGGAAGGGCTCTCGCATTTTATTGAACATATGATGTTTAAGGGCACCCGAAACCGATCGGCCGCACAGATTTCTAATGAGATTGATGCGCTGGGTGGAGAAATGAATGCCTTTACCACCCATGAGTCGACGGCGTATTACGTCAAAGTTTTGGATCAACAAGTGGGCGCAGCCTTTGATCTTTTAGCCGATCTTTTTCATCATTCGCGTTTTGGAGCCAAAGATATTGAGAAAGAAAAGCAGGTTGTGCTTGAAGAAATCCGAACGGTTCAGGATGATCCGGAAGATTATCTTCATGAGTTGCATGCGAAGGATGTGTTGGGCACTCATCCCATAGGACGTCCAATTTTAGGGACCTCACGATCCATGCGACAGATGAGTCGTCATGCTCTCCTCCGCTATAAACAGAGACATTACCGACCGGAAAACACCATCGTGACCGTAGCCGGAAACTTTTCATTTCCTCAATTGCTGGATCAAATCAACGAATATTTTGGTCAATGGCAGGGGGAGAGCACCGAGAGGCTTGCCGGGAAAATTGACAATGATTGTTGGCCCTCTCAGCCATCTACACGTCACAGTCTTCATATAAAACCTTTGGAACAAGTACATCTTTGCGTTGGATTTAAAGGGTTACCCGTTGGACATCCAGATCGTTACGCAGCGTATGTTGTTAATACCATTTTGGGAGGCGGGGTCAGTTCGCGGTTGTTCCAAGAAATCCGGGAAAAACGTGGATTGGCCTACACGATTTATTCCCATCTTTCCAGTTTTCTCGATGGAGGGATCTTGACGGTCTATGCGGCCACGCGACCGACGGAAATGGAAGCGGTCATTGATCAAATTTGCAAAGAAGCAAAAAAAATGTGCCGTCGCGGAGTGGCAATGAAAGAATTGGAGCGAACCAAAACCCAACTCAAAGGGAATTTGATGTTGGGCTTAGAGGGTACATATGGCCGCATGAATAAGCTGGCAAAAGATGAACTCTATCAAGGCCGTCATGTGACGTTGCAAGAAATTGTGAAAGCAATCGATCGAATTTCTCCTGATCAAATCCGCCTATTAAGTCATAAATTATTAGATCAAAAAGAGTTTGTGGTGACAGCCCTAGGGCCAATACCTAGAAAAATGACCGCCAAGTGGGGATAACCCCAAAAAACACCTGGTAATTTGCTTGACAACGAGGCCCTGGATGAGTAGCATTGTCCCTCTTCAGACCAAGGCTTGTTTTAAGGGGTAATTGGGTCGGGGAAAAAATGGAATTCGGGAAATAGGGATTGAGGTTTGAGAAGATAAGTTAAGGTGTTTTTTCATTTTTGTCATTCTAACACTGTAAGGAGGGAGCAGATGAAGAAGTCATCTCTACGTCGGGCGATGGTAGCTCTCTGTGCGTTTGGCCTACTCAGCATGGGAATGGCCGGAGCGGTTTACGCGCAAAAAGGCCCTGCTGCTGGAAATCCCAAATCTAAAGGGAGTGACAAGACCAGCTCTCAAGGGGATATTTCCTTTCAAGGCGTGGCAGCCACGAGTTTAAAGGGAAGAATCTTTGGGCATTGGGCAGACAATCCCGATGGGGAAATTCTTTTCGGGATTCAATATTGGAATACCTCGGAACCAGCCGAAGTTGGTGATCCACCAGGCCGGGCTTCCGATGATCGTATTCAAACTTTGCCTGATCCGATGAATGCCTGTTGTGCATGGGGTTATCAGGGCGGGACTGAAAAGAACAACCCTTTTGCTGGCTGGTACACACCTCAGACCACGGTGAGGTTAGTAGTTAAAGACAAAGCTCTCATGGACCAAATGACCAAGGCTTCTCAAGATTTGGTGGCCATGGAATTACAAGTGAGCGGACATACGGTTACAGGTTTTAAGCTCTTGAACTAAAGAAAAGCTTTACTCATTAATACATGACATACAACTTTTAAGTCGAGGGAGGGAAGCCATTATGAAAGGTGCTAAGATGAAAGGATGGGCCCTTGTTGGAGCTATGGCGCTTGTAGGCACAATGGCCTCCAGTGCAATGGCAATCGAGGCATTCCAAGAACGGTTTGAGTGGGGTGACCTGAGCAAGCCGACCACGCTTCATGCCCGGGTTGCGGTGACCGATCCCTATGATAAAGCCGTCTGGGTCAATGTTGCCGTATTTGGTGGGAATGCGGAAAGTGGGTACTATTGGCAAAAATATTTTCCTGGCAAAAATATCAAAATGTATGCCGCAGACGATAAAGTGATGGCTACGTTGACAGCTGCCGGGAAAAATTCTCAAAGCCAAGCCGTCATGACAGGAACGAAGCCGTCAAAGTACGGGATGGTTGAAATTGTGGTCCAAGAAAAAGAACAAAACAAGCGTGTGATTCTTTCGGCGAAGGCAATATCCGATGTGGCTGGAACGCCGGCAAAGCCGCGGAGTATCCATAGCTTGAGAACAACCACCCCTGACCAAGCCATTGCTCAGGAGAGTTGGCCAAAAAACCGTAGGATGAAATTTGATGTGATGATTCCTGGTGGTCCAACTATCGCTGGTGTTATCCCTTACTCCGATCAAGGTCTTGGAGTGTGGTCACCGGATAAATAACCTTTAAATTTATCGTAGAGGTTTTTGAGAGAGGCCTGCGTGTTACGCAGGCCTCTCTTTTTTTGTCGCCATATCATTATCTAAACGAGCTTTGAAGTCTGCTAGGCGATTCAGGGCTTCAAGAGGTGTCATGGAAAATAGGTCGATCTGTTTGACTTCTTCTAGAATGATATGGGGTTGAGGGGAAAGTTGTTCTGGTGGCAGAGGGAGGGTATCGCAAGAGTCCGAGTTTGATACTTTTGGCGAGGCTTGGTCCTGTTCCAGTTGTTCCAGAATATTCTTGGCACGCTGAAGGACAGGTGTGGGAATGCCGGCCAGTTTTGCCACTTGAATACCATAACTTCGGTCAGCTTTCCCAAGTATAATTTTCCTTAGAAATAACACATCCTGGCCTTTTTCCTGTACAAGAACCGTGTAGTTTTTGATGCCTTCCCGTTGCGATTCCAATTGAGTCATTTCATGATAATGGGTGGCAAAGAGAGTCCGGGCCCCTAAATTTCCTCGATCAAGAATATATTCCGTTAATGCCCAGGCTATACTTAAACCGTCATACGTGCTGGTCCCTCGCCCCACCTCATCTAACAACAGCAGACTTCGGGACGTAGCTGAATGTAAGATTTTAGCTGTTTCACTCATTTCCACCATAAAGGTGCTTTGCCCTGCGCTTAAATCATCGGCTGCTCCTACCCGGGTGAAAATTCTATCAACCAGGCCAATGCGAGCAGAAGACGCCGGAACAAAGCTGCCCATCTGGGCCATTAACACAATCAACGCCACTTGCCGGAGATAGGTGCTTTTTCCCGCCATATTTGGGCCGGTTATAAGCAGGAGTCGGTTGGTGTCCAGATCAAGGATTGTGTCATTGGGAATAAAACCATCAGCGATTTGGAGGTGCTCAATAACCGGATGCCGCCCTTCGGTAATATGAATCCTGCCGCCTTCATATACCGTGGGCTGGGTGTAGCGGTTGAGGGTGGCTGTTTCCGCTAAACTTGTGTAGACGTCAAGGGTGGCCAACTTATGGGCCATGGCCTGAATTCGAGTTGTGGCGGAAGCGATGCGACGGCGAAGGCCCACAAATAACTCACATTCCAAATGTTTCATCTTCTGATCCGCACTGGAAAGGCGACCTTCGAGATTCTGCAGTTCTTCCGTGGTAAAACGTTCGGCATTCACGAGCGTCTGTTTTCGATGATAGTCCGCCGGCACCCGAGAGGCATTGGCTTTGGTGACTTCGATGTAATACCCAAAGACTTGATTGAATTTTACTTTGAGCGAGTCAATCCCGGTTCTAGTGCGCTCCCTCGTTTCCATTTCGGTTAATAACCGGGTGCCTTCCTTGGAAAGGATACGAAATTCATCCAGTTCTTCATTCACTCCTTCTCGAATGATCCCACCCTCCTTGGCCGAAAGCGGGGGATTCTCCATGATCGAATCTGAAATCCAGGAAGATACGTCTGGGAGTGAATCCCAGTCGGCATACATGGTCTTCAGGATATTGGATTGAAACGATTCAAAGAGTTGGCGAAGCCGCGGCAAGTTTTCCAAGGAGTGATAGAGACTCATGAGGTCACGCGGATTTGCGACTTCCAAGGCAATGCGGCTATTCAGGCGTTCTAGATCTTTGATTGACTTCAGATGATCTCGAATCGACATTCGAGCACGCACCTGATCAACGAATTCTTTGACGACGTCTTGCCGGTCTTGAATCACCGCGAGTTGAGTGAGAGGACGAACGACCCATTGTCGCAATAATCGAGTCCCCATGGGTGTATGAGTCTGATCCAACGTGGTGAATAAGGTCGGACTTTGACGTTGTTCTGAGACTGGCTTGAGGATTTCTAAATTTCTAAGTGTGGCTTGATCCAATTGCATTTCCTGTTCGAGCAGGCGGATCCAAGGACGCTGCAAATGAGTATGGGCTAATGTTGGTTGAGTTTCGGTGAGATACTGCAACAGTCCCCCACTGGCTTGGTATCCCACGGTCAGTCCGGGTAGTTGAAGTTCGTCAATATGGTCCGCGTCAAAGGACTTAATGAGCGTCGTCTTACTCAGGTCCAACTCAAAGCTATTCATGTCACGAGGAACCAAGCGAGTTATCGCCAATGTTTTTAGAATTTCAGAAAGTTCTTCATGAACCGATCTGGGAAAGATGACCTCTTTGGCATCGATACGAACGAGCTCATCCACGAGAATGTGCAGAGATTCCTCAAATGGAGTTTCAGAAATCCAAAATTCTCCAGTCGACAGATCCAATGTGGCCAAACCCACGCGGGCTCCGGACCTGGATTTATCAGAACAAGACTCTCGGGAGTAGAAGATAGAAGAAATATAGTTGGCTTCTCGAGCTGGGAGCAGTTCATGGTCATACAGCGTGCCGGGAGTGTAGACTCGAACAACCTCCCGGCGAACGAGTCCCTTAGCGGCTTTCGGATCTTCAACCTGCTCGCAAAGAGCGACGATTTTCCCGGCTTTGAGGAGTTTCGCAATGTATCCGGTTGCCGTGTGGTGTGGCACGCCACAGAGAGGAATAGCCGTACCTTTGGCTTTTCCTCGCGCCGTAAGCACAATGCCTAAAATGCTGGAGGCTTCTTCGGCATCCTCAAAAAACATTTCAAAAAAATCTCCGACTCGGAAAAATAAAATGGCTTCAGGATGTTGCGCCTTAATGGTCTGATACTGGCGCATGAGAGGAGAGAGTTCTTGGTCTTTCATGGAGAGAGTGTCGGTCATTGATTCAAGAGTTGGTGAGAGGGTGATGTTCAATGTTGGTGTGACGGAGGGCTGTGACTATATGTGTGCCTCTGGGACCTGTCCCTCGTACGGTCAAATGACGGATCGTTTCCGTATCGCCATGTTCCAAATGAATAGCCAGGTAATCAGGGGGAAGAGCCTTGAGGAGGCGGTCAGCCCATTCAATAATGACAATATTCTGCGGAGTGAAATAGTCTTCCAGGCCTAACTGGAAAATGGCTGATGGATCTTCAAGACGGTACAGATCGACATGAATCACCGGAGTTTGGCTTTCATAGGCTTGAATGAGGGTAAACGTGGGACTATTCACCTGTTCGGCCGGGATACCTAAACCAAGAGCAATCCCACGAGTGAGGAGAGTTTTTCCAGCTCCCAGGTCTCCTCCGGTTAAGGCCAGGACATCCCCTCCTGAGAGGACATGGCCTACCTGTTCTCCAAATTCAAGTGTTTTCACCGCTGAATCAAAATACAGGTTCAGTGAATTGAGGTTGGGTGTTTGGGACAATTCAGAAGCGGTATCCAGGGTACCAGGTCCTCCTTTTTACACAGAAACAGAAATGGTTTGGATGAGGGCACGAGGGATTGCTGAGATGACATCGCTGGCGATCAAGCTCGGTTCTCCCATGGACATAGCGGCCAGATCTCCAGCCAATCCATGTATGTACACCCCGGCCCTGGTTGCATCCCAAGCTGATAATCCTTGCGCTAAAAAGCCTGTAATTATACCTGTTAGAACATCTCCCATGCCCGCCGAAGCCATTCCAGGGTTTCCTGTTGGACAAATGGCGACCTGGCCGAGGGGGTCGGCAATGACGGTATTGGCGCCTTTTAAGACAAGAAGAACGTGATGTTTGGCGGCAAATGTTCTGGCTACTCCGATCCGATTCTCATTGATGGCTTTTGAAGAAGAGCCTGGTAAGAGTCTGGCCATTTCCCCGGGATGCGGGGTCAATATAGGAGGCAGTTTCATGCGTGAAAAGACATCAAGATGAGAAGCCAAATTATTGAGGGCGTCGGCGTCCAAAACACAGGGTACGTCAAGTTGTGGAAGAAGATGAGATAACAGTTCTGTCGTTGAAGAGGAAACGCCTAATCCGGGTCCAAATGCCAGGGCCGACTTGTCTTGGCAAAAGCTTAGCAGAGCGGAACGGGCCTCAAGGCCTAACAGATGTTCGGGAGTTTCCGGTAAGGCCATGGTCATGATTTCAAGAAGTTTGCATTCCAAGATAGGAGCCACCGTCTTGGGTGTGCCAACGGTGACGAGCCCGGTTCCTACCCGGAGCGCTCCGAGGCCAGCCAGGGCTGGTGCCCCAGTCTTCCCGGGTGATCCAGCTACAATGCCTGCATGTCCGAATGTTCCCTTATGTGCGGATTGTGAGCGTGGGGGAATCAGAGGATGGACCAGCTTCTGTGATAGGAGGTGGTTTTGAGGGTTTAGGTCCTGGACATATTCATCAGGAATGCCAATATCCACCATTTCAATGTGCCCAGCCTGATCAATAGCGTCCCCTAAATAGAGACCAATTTTAGGGCAACCGAATGTCACCGTCAGGTCGGCCTGTACGGCGGTTCCTAAGGTTGTTCCTGTCCGGCCATCTAATCCCGAGGGAATGTCGACCGCCACCGTATAGGCTTGGGAGGCATTCATCGTCGTTATAGCTGTGGCATAAGGATCGCGTATAGGTGACGATAGGCCTGTGCCTAGAAGGGCATCAATAAGGATATGGGCATCTTGTGTCAGAACCTCCAAATTTTTCTGACTAGGTAGAACCAAGATTTGAGGAAATTTTATTTTTTTATTCAGACGCTGATACATCGTTTTGGCATCTTTGCTGAGCTCTTTATAGGGAGAGCCATCAAGATCACCCTGGTGTGGGCTCCTTTGCCCTGTAAAAGGCGGGCGACCACCAAGCCATCCCCTCCATTATTTCCTTTCCCACAGAACACGACGACTTTTTTCCCTTTTAAAGATCCATAATGTTGAAGAAGATGGGAGACGACGCCGGTTCCCGCCCGTTCCATCAAGGTGATCCCATGAATTTTGGCGTCTTGAATCGTCCGACGATCAAGTCTTTGCATTTGTTCTGGAGTCACGAGCCACATATTGGTTTTTTCCGGATGGGGATGAAGAGTCTGATGATAATAACTATGTGAGGAGGTCTTTCATTTCTCGGACGGCGCGTTCCAGGCCAATAAAGACGGCACGAGCAATAATGCTGTGACCAATATTAAATTCTTCAATTT
>QIDY01000413.1 GCA_003228495.1 Nitrospirota bacterium | reverse complement strand
CGATCAATGTGGCCATTGGTCGTGATGCCATAGACGGGAAGACGGTTTCCACCAATTCCACCAAACCCCAGCCGGCGATCACGGAATTTAGGGTGGTACAACGGTTTCGAGATCTGGCTTCTCACATTGTGCTCAATCCTCGTACCGGGCGCACGCATCAGCTTCGAGTCCATGTGGCCTCTCTTGGTTGTCCCATTTTAGGAGATCAGATCTATGGCGGACAAAAAGTCTGTCGAGTTGGGGGAATGGAAATTCCACGAATCTTGCTGCATGCTCACACCTTAGGTTTTCAACACCCTGTGTTACACACCTTTCAGGAATACACAGCCGAGTGTCCTTCCGATATGCAAGTGGTCTATCAAACCTTACAGAATGAATATGGCTAAATCTTCAAACTCAGGAGTCTGGGTTTTCTGTAACCTCCAAGAAAATTAACAGGAGCGGTCATATTAAAGGGCGAACCAAGTTTACAGCGCAATATCTCGGCCTGTTTGGATTGGTATTTTCAGTCGGTGATTCGGTTGATATCCCAAAACAAACACTGTGATAGCCAAACAGGTCAAGCCAAAAGGTAAATAACCGGAATAGCCTAAGATCGGCATTTCAAAGATTTTGAACGCATGGACATAGGGAATGGTGTATTCCCAATGGACCAAGCTGTAAACATTCCATAATTCCCACCAGAAGCCACACAAGAGTGCGGCCAGGGTAGAAAGAACAACAGGCTGCCAATATCCTTTAGCCAAATCATGGAAAAAGGTTCTGTCTTTTCGAATGATTCGGATTCCCAGAAGAAGACTCAACGGGGAAAGCCAGAGCAGGGGGAAAAGAATGGTCGGCCAAATTCCTATCAGTCCGAGTCCCAGACTTCCCAAAGTGAAAAGCATCCAGCCTGTAGCGTGAGAGGTTACCCAAGGTAACGAGTGCCAGTTTTCAAAAGGCTTGGTGAGATGGGGAATGGTGCCCAACCATTCATAGGTACTCAAGACCGCCGGCAGGACCGTGGAGAAAGCTACTGAAGTATGAAAAACATAGTGGAGATGCGATGTCTCCGGCAGATTGACATAATGCCAGTTGTTCACAAACTGATTCAGGTATTCAAAACACCACCAAAATCCTGCACTGAGAAAAAAGAGTCGGCAAAATAATTGAGGCCGGTCTAGCAGAAAGCAATATCTTGCACGGTGATAGGTGAACGCGTTCATACTCACGATATAGCCGAACCACAGAAGAGGAAAGGTATGAGGTTGCCAAGATTGAAACCAGGAGAAACGGTTCCATGCCAGTATCCATGAGCTGACGACCCAGAGAAGCGCGATCCAGCCCCACCATGGGAAGGCAACAGGATGAGACGATGTGGTGACCGAGAACTGGAAAAATCGCCAGAGAAGAGGAGTAAGGGTTCCCAGGATCAGTACAGTTAGTATTCCACAAACCAGCCAGGAAAAAGATGCCTCTCCCGGTTCTGTAGGGATGGGTAAAATGGTTAGATTAGCTGGAAAGGAATGTCCTGCCAGAAGTATCCCTAACAGAGGTAAACCAAGAATCAAGGTCAGAAGAATGCCAAAGCGAATGATTGGAGGCATAGGAATCTATGAATAAGTGCTTCCGCGTTCTTTCTATTGCCTACCCTTAATCTTTTTCTTGATTACATTTCCAGCAGGTCGTAAATTCTTTTTGATGGATTTCCCCACAGTTGGCACAGGTCCATGAAGTGGTTGCGAGCGGTTTGGCTTCCTCCCAGTCTTGCAGTAATTGTTGAGCCTGTTCCCAATCATCATTTTGAAGCACCCAGAGTTCCGGGAATACTTCGACAAACGGTACTTCTCCGCCCAACATCGCTGAACGCTGATTTCTAATGGTACAAAGGATTCCCGCCTGATCCAGCAATTCTTTCCGCGATTCCACGTCAATCAGACTTTGAGATACATATAGCTTTTTCATTTTAGGATTTTATAACGAATTAAACATTTTGGGAACCAGCTCCGAATGGGAAAATTCGATGAGTTCGGCTCCTTGTAGTCCTTGCTGAATAAGATCTGGAATGTCTAAGTGTTCTTCAACTTTGAGAATACTTGGTAGGTCGCAACGGGTGCGGGGATGTTTGGGCACAAAGAGCGTACAGCAATCCTGATCGGGTTCGATAGAGGTTTCGTACGAGCCAATCGCTTGGGCTTGTTGCGTGATTTCTATTTTATCCATGCCAATGAGCGGGCGGAGGATGGGGAGTGGCGTGGCTTCATTGATGACTACAATGTTTTCCGGTGTCTGAGAGGCAACTTGGCCCAGACTATCTCCCGTAACGAGACCCCAGGCTTCTTCCTGCTCGGCAATTTTGGCGGCAATGCGAAGCATGAGACGTCGGTAGAGGACGACGCGAACGGGTGGCGGAGAATTGAGGACAATTTGGCTTTGGATTTCGCCAAATGGCACTAAATGCAGCCGGGAATGTAATTGATACGACGTTAAAAGCTTAACAAGATCTCGAACTTTTTCTTCGGAGACTCGTGACAAATATGGGCGTCCATGGAAATGAACGAACACCCCTTTGCACCCTCGCTTTAACATGCGATAGGTCGCCACTGGAGAGTCGATCCCCCCTGAGATGAGACAAACGACCTTTCCGCCAGTCCCTGTTGGAAGCCCGCCAGGGCCCAATTCTCGATGACAAGAATAATAGGCTTCTGGTGGGACCAATTCGACCAAGATCGTGAGATCCGGATGAGTAAGATTGACTCGCTTGCCAGTGTGTTCGACCACCGAAGTTCCGATTTCTCGCTCGACTTCCATTGAGGTTTTCGCAAATCGTTTGTCAGCGCGTTTGGCGCTCACACGAAAGGTCTGATACGAATGAGTTGGAAGGGTAGAATTTATAGCGGCCTTTAGAGCCGTAAGATCAGGATTATCGTAGGGGAGTGCTGAAGAACGGGTTAGTGAAAAATTCACAATACCGAACACTCTCCTCAATTGCTGTTCGAGACGAGGCCAGGCGGTTTCATCTGCAAAGCTCACGCGAATACGCCCTTGGAGGGCTACGACATGTACATGCGTTAACGGTTTCAGGGCTTGACGGAGGTGATGGATTAACCGGTATTCAAAGTGTTTCCGGTTTCGTCCTTTGAGCGCCAACTCATGATAATGCACCAACACATGGAACATCAGTGCGCGGCTTCTAAATACCGTTCGGCATCGATGGCCGCCATGCAACCAGAACCTGCGGCTGTGATGGCTTGCCGATAGTTAGAATCCTGCACATCGCCTGCGGCGAACACCCCGGGGATATTCGTGGTGGTGCGATAGGGCTGCGTACGAATATATCCTTGCTCATCCATATCGATTTGTCCTTTGAATAAACCGGTATTGGGTGTGTGGCCGATGGCGATAAAGACGCCTGATAAGGAGAGGTCTTCTGTTTGATTCGTTTGGATATTTCGAAGCCGGATGCCGGTTACAACTTCATCACCAATCACTTCTTCTAAAGTACTATTCCATTGAAAAGCAATTTTTTCATTTTTCATGGCACGGTCTTGCATGATTTTTGATGCCCGTAACTTATCCCGTCGATGAATGAGGGTGACTTTTGAGGCGAATTTTGTGAGGAAGGTAGCTTCCTCGACTGCGCTATCGCCACCACCCACTACCGCAATGTCTTTTCCACGAAAAAAAAATCCATCACAGGTGGCACACGTTGAGACCCCGTGTCCCATCAAGCGGTTCTCGGAGGGCAAACCCAGTAAATTGGCCGACGCGCCTGTGGAAATAATGAGCGTTTTGGTTTCAATGGTTTCTTCGCCATCCACGGTGATTCGAAAAGGTTGTGACTGAAGATCCACTTCACTGACATGGCCGTGGCGAAATTGCGTCCCAAATCGCTCGGCTTGTGTGCGCATATCTTGAATAAGCTGTGGTCCCATGATCCCTTTGGGAAAGCCGGGGAAGTTTTCCACGTCAGTGGTCAAGGTCAACTGCCCCCCGGGTTGTGAACCATCGATTAAGAGAGGTGACAGATTCGCTCTGGCGCTGTAGACGGCTGCGGTTAGTCCCGCCGGGCCGGAACCAAGGATAAGAACGTCAGATACCATCGTTTTACTCCTTTACCACTATATGAAAAAGATAATACTGTTGTGTTTTGAATCAAGCCAGGCGTTGCTTTAGGTTTAGCTGACGAGCTTCCTGTTGATAAGTCCTATACAATGATTTCACCACAGGACGCAACTGGGACCGAGGCCATGTTCCGTCTAAGATTGTATCTGCATAGTGCAATTTTTGGCGAAGAGGCATTTGTTGTTTAATGCGGCGTAGCGCTTCGGTTTTCGTGAGTCTATCTCTATGACATACGCGGGCGATTTGAGTAGCGCGGTCTGTCTTGATGACGATGATATGATCCATTCGAAGATGTGCCTTGGCTTCAATTAATAAGGCTGCATCATAAATAATCACGGCCTGAGGAAAGGCTTTGCTGATAGCTTTTACCTGTATGGTCTGTTCCCGGGCTACTCGCGGATGAATAATATTTTGGAGTATTTTTAGCTTTTGAGGATTCCCAAACACTATTTGGGCCAGGGCCTGCCGATTCAGCGTTTGATCCGAGTGAAATACTCTTGGTCCAAATTGCTTTTTTATCTCCGTCCAGGCCGGTTTCCTAGGTTTGACGACATCCCGGGCCAGTTGGTCGGCATCAATGACTTTCGCCCCACAATCTTGAAATAGGTTTGCGATAGTCGTTTTTCCAGCCCCTAAACCACCGGTTAATCCCACTATCATCATGATGCCCAACGATAGCATAGAGGAAGATGGGCAACAATAAATAGAAATAACTTTTGCCTTAACTTGACCCTGTTGAATATCATCAGGTATGTGAATAAGAAGTGCTATGCATACGATCTTTCTTTTGCTTACTCCAATCTGCTGATGGCTCGATTATTAGCTAGACAAGAACCTATGGGCATGCCTAGATTTTTGAGGATAGCGGTTGGATGTTTTTTTGGTGTGGCTGGTTTGATTTTCCTTCGACTGCCGGAGGTGGTCTTGGCAAATTCTCCTAGTGAGGAGGTTTCCAAGCTCTCCGCTTCAAATGTTTGGCAGGTGGCTTTGGATGGATCTGGACAATTTACCTTGATTCAAGAAGCGATTGACCAAGCTGCATCCGGGGATACGATATTAATTAAAGCAGGAACCTATGCCGAAGATGTGACGGTTCACAGTAAAGAAGGCTTGATGATTATCGGAGAAGGCCTTGATCAGGTGTTCATTACGGGAGAAAAACGAGTCGGATCGTTACATATTGGCAAATGGCCGTATGGTGCGGCCAATGTCACCATTCAAGGTTTGACGGTGATGCAACATGGTGGGTTGGGTGTGGGGATCTTTAATGGAAGCGGTGTTCACCTTAAACAGATTCAGGTGAAAGGGATGGTCTTTATCCAACAAGTTCAAGGGGTCTACTTAGAAGATTGCATTATTGGGGAGAGTGAGACCACCGGTGTGGCCTTTGCGAATTCCACTGGCATGCTCGTAGGGAATACGATTCATCACAATGACCATGGCATCGCCATCGGAGGCAATTCGGAGGTGACTCTTCGGCAAAATGTGATTTCTCACAATCTTTTTGAAGCCGTGCTTATAACCGGTCAATCAAAAGCTAAGCTAATTCGAAATACGCTTGTGCGC
The DNA here is from genome assembly GCA_003228495.1 of Nitrospirota bacterium. Lineage (GTDB taxonomy): Bacteria > Nitrospirota > Nitrospiria > Nitrospirales > UBA8639 > Nitrospira_E. The sequence goes on along the minus strand of QIDY01000413.1, from coordinate 31,253 downwards.
AATGGTGGCGGGATAGCATTTCATGATGAGACCGAGGCTACTGTTCGAGGAAACATTATTGGTCATAGCACGGTTGGATTATTATTTTCTCCTCAAAGTCATACCATATTGGCGTTTAATGCTCTCTATGACAATCAAGGTAATTATTTGTTGTACGGGACTCCTCAGACTCCTATTCCTCAGCGTGCCGGGAAAACGGATGTGACTTTTGCTCCTGGTTTTGTGAATCCTCAAAAAGACGACTTTCGGCTACGCCAAGATTCCTCGCTGCTGCATATTGGCGAATTTCCTTATCTGGGCGCCCTTCCTCCCCTTTCCCTTCCTCAGTAATTTCTACCTTTTTTCGCTGAAAAATTCTTTGTTTTGCAGGTGCCGTGAGGCCCTATTCGGAAACGATTAAACTGGGAAACCTTTACTGAGATTAAGAGGATGGCTTTGGTCGTAGGACCAAACGCGCATGTTCGGCATCTAATGTAATCAAGAAATGCTTCAGAAAAGACATGCCTAACAGACCTTCGATCTGTTCTGGGATATCAGGAAGATCATGAATGGCCACTGCGATATTTTCAGCTCGGGCATTCCCGATATTGAGGGATGAAAGGTAGTTCATATTGACCTGTACGGATCCGCCGGCGGTGTTGACGGTGAGGAGTTCAGTATCGGTTGTTCCAAGGATGCCAAGATCGATGGCGATCCTTGTTGAGAGGACAGTCAAGGAGGCTCCCGTATCCACAATAAGATGAGCCGTGCGTTCTTTATTCAGCGTTGCTTGAACAACAAACGATCCTCCAATTTTCTTTAATGGGATGATGATGTCCGCATGGGGGTCAGGTTCTTGGTTGGTGGTCTGAGAAATAGACGTTTCCGACGGTTCAGAATAAGATTGCGGAAATGCGGTAGGGGCAGCCAGTTCGACTGTGCTTTGAGGTATGTTGGGAACAGGAAGGATGGAAGATTCGAGTTGTGAACAGTCTTGTAACTGCGCGGGATTATCTGTGAGGACGGTTGTTCCTGAATGATCATGGCAGCGATACATTGCCGTGTATCCGGGAGAGAACCACAAGAGCATTGGAATCAATATGATCAAACGTAAGAAAATTGTTGCTATCAGACGATGCCTGCGGTTAAGAAACAATTGGATCATGATCATATGGAAATCATAGCAGGCTTATGCAGAAAGAGCTATGTCCTGGATTAGCTGCGGGATTCAGGAGTTAAGGGAATGGTGGCTTGAACCTGGTTGCCGGTCTCCCAAATTTGAGTCGAGAGGACAATGTTTTCCGGCTCAATTTTGTGGACTTGGACTTTGCCCGCTAACATTTCTCCCTGTTTGACAATGTAGATGGCTTGTCCATTGGTGAGAAATGCCTGACTTTCTCCCCCTTTTGTTAAATACCCTAGAAAACGAAATTGGTTGAGTTGTTGCCGTGCCCGCTGTATGGCCAAATCGGCCGCGGATGGACCTGGCGGTACCGGAGCAGGTGGATCGGCGATTGGATTTGGAGGTGATGTAAGGGAAACAACATCGGGCAAGCCAAAAGGAGCAAAAATATTGCGAGGTTGAGAAAAGGTCGCAATTTGCCTGGCATTAGGAAAGGATTCCTCCAGAGAGAGGTCTTTGACCGAGGGAAGAGGAAATAGAGTTTGTGTCATCGCCGTGGTGAGATCGCTGGAGCTCGAATCTGAAGTTTCTGACATCTGGTAGACCGTTAAACCTCCCCAGGCCAATATTAATCCGACAAGGACGAATCCTTTTTGTTGATTGGTCATCAGGCTTTATCTTTCTTAAGATTTCGAGGAAACTCTTTTAAAAATGTCGAAACGGTAATCTTAAAAATAACTCCGTTCTTTTTTTTAGAGCTCTCCACTGATAACTTTTCAATAAACAAATACGGCCATCGCTTTTCCAGTTCGTATATGAATTTTCGTATGGCCTCATATGGCCCTTGGGCTTCGAAGGCAAAGGTTCCTTTAGCGAAAAAGTTATGTGGGAACGGTTTGAAATCATAACCCATACCTGGAATTTGCACATGGTTTCGTTTCGCCAAATCTGCAATATCCAGACTGAGGTCCGTAAATTTCCGATAATCTGAAAGTGCCTTCCAAGTCGTTGCAATGATCCCTTGAGTCTGTTGAGCGATTTGTATTTTGGCTTGTGTTTGTTGCGCGCTTTGAAAAATGGCTGTGGCCCGAATATATCGATCTTGTGCCGGGTAGAACATTAGGGCAAACATTCCGACAGAAGAAAGTGCTGCTAACACAGCAATGATCAACAATGGCATGAGATGCCGTGAGATAAGAAGCGTGGTTTTCGACTGCTGGAGAAATTTAAATGAAATCATGAGGTATTAGGACTTCATCGTTTTCGAAAGAGGATCATTGGGTTCATAGGGTTCATAGAAAACTTTCATGGAAAAGACAATATAGGGTTGTCCTTTCGCCCCTTTCTTTTTTTTATTCGCATGCTGGGTCAAAATTACATCACGAAAAGCTTGATGTTTTTCAAGTTGATGGATCAAGAGATTTAAATCTTTGAGCGATTGAGCCGAGCCACTGAGCAACACGGTATTCGTCTTTTCATCAAGAGAAACAGCATTCATTATAATGCGTTTTGGAACGGAAGATTCGAGGTCGGTTAGTAATGTGGTCCAAGAAAATCCGACACGTTCTCGGACCTGTTTTACAAAAGAAACTTGTTGCGGAATCTTTTGAATAGCCTGATCAGATAAATCAATTCCAGTTATTTTTGCTTGGTCGATGACCTGTCTGGTTTGAGTGATGATTCTCTGTGTTTGGTTTTCGATGGCATTAATTTGTTCCTTTATGGTTGTGCCTATCCACCAAAAGGAAAGAGTGAGGGTTAAGCCTAAAGCAATGATTGCTTTTAGTCCGAACTGAGTCAATGTGAGATGATTGAGCCCCGGTGCAGAAAGCTTAATGTGGACGCGAGGAACCATCATGCCACCCTTAAGCTGGCATAGCCTGATAAGGCAGACCAGATATTGGATTCTTGAACAAAACGGGTTTTTCTGTTTTTGAAATGGGTGTTGGCCGATAGCTGAGTAACCTGTATGTGAGCATTTCTTAATCCACTTAATTTAGCCGTTTGTTGAATATGTTCGGATTTTGGAAGCAGCATATGACCATGTTCAAGATCACTCACAACAAAAAGATTTTCCGGAGAAGATGTTGTATCATTTTGTGAAAAGGTTTCTAGGAGATATTGCAGTGTCGCTAAGATTTCCTTTTCAACTTTCATTGCGGTATAGGATGGATAGGGATTGGGTGAGCAATTCCGGTTGTGAGTCTCTTGGGATTCCAACTCTTGTTCTGTGCTTTCTCCTACATTTGTAAAAATCGTTTCCTGAATTTCTGATCCGGATAGCAATGAATCTTCATATGCAAAACTTGAATCGGGTCGAATGGCGATGGCTTTTGTTCGAACAAAACGTGGGCATCCGTCATTGAAGGAAAAAAACGTGAACCCCCAATGACTGATGAAGAGAAACATTGCCCCGGAAGAGGATTTGGGCCTGCGCCGATCTTCTACCTTTAAAATATCTTGGATAGTTCGTTGGTATAAATCAAAGATATCTAGGCCCGAAATGCTCACAGATACCGGCATCAGATTAACGTCTAGACACGCATGTTCATATTGCTCCACAACTTCGTTGCGAATGGCTGTTCCTAAGACCCATACGTTTTCTGGATTTTCATGCTTTGACCCGTTGGCCAGAGATGTTGGGATATAGACTCCATACGCCAAGCGCGATTGGGAGGTATCTAGTTTTAAGTCTTGTTGGAAACGCCAATTCAAGAGGGCTATCTGGTCGCTTTTTTTTGTCGGAAATGTGGAAAAGTCGAAAACACTGGTGCGGGCACATAGATCGGGAAGGCTGATGGCAATGGAAACCGGCTTTTTGAGGGGCTCGGTCAGAATGCGCAATTGTTCAACGAACGTTTCCATATTATCAATGTTTGGTTTTGCAGAGGATAGACGAATGACGCCGACAGGAAGTGGTACATTTTTGACTTGCTGAAGGGTGGTTGTTCGCCAAGATTTCTTGACTTCAACTAAACGCAAGGTTTCTTCCTCTATGGAGAGAGCCAACGTGGGTTGCTTGATTGGAAATATGTTCATGATATTTCTTCAATGGGGGTCACTCGATTGATTTCCTTGAGGGTGCTTTCTCCACGAAACACTTTGCCCAAAGCAGCTTGTCGTAAGGACGTCATCCCTTGAGCCATAGCGGCCACGCGGATTTCAGAAGAGGATTTTCCGGCTAAAATCATTTCTTTAATGGATTCGGTCATATCCAGGAATTCTGTAATGGCTTTTCGGCCTCTAAAACCTAATCCATGACATTCATTGCATCCTTTTCCTTCGAAAAATGTTTGATGTTTAACGGCTTCATAATCAATGCCGGATTCTTGACATTGGTCAGGGTGAATTTCAACGGGTACGCGACAGTTTGGGCAAATAGATCGCACTAGGCGTTGCGCAAGAATACAGCTCAAAGATGCCACGAAATTGTAGGGTTCTATGCCCATGTTGACAAACCGGCTAATGACATCAAAGGCATTATTGGCATGCACAGTTGTAAAGACCAGATGGCCGGTTAAGGCTGATTGAATGGCGATTTGTGCCGTCTCGAGATCGCGAATTTCTCCTACCATGATTTTGTCAGGATCATGTCGCAAAATGGAGCGAAGCCCCCGGGAAAAAGTCAGACCTTTTTTCTCGTTGACGGGGATTTGTACAATGCCTTTCAATTGATATTCGACGGGATCTTCAATCGTAATGATTTTGTCATCAGCAGTATGGATCTCATTCAAGGCGGCGTAGAGCGTTGTCGTCTTACCACTACCTGTCGGGCCCGTAACCAGTATCATGCCGTACGGACGCGTAATGGCTCGTCGAAACCGCCGAAGGTCTTCGCCGGTATATCCCAAGGCTTCCAGACGTAGACCTTGAACGCCTGCTGATACATGCTGCTTGTCTAGTATTCGGATGACGACGGATTCCCCGTACACGCTGGGGAGGATGGAAACCCGAAAATCGATGGTTCGTTGATTCAACAGCATTTTAAACCGGCCATCTTGGGGAGTACGACGTTCTGCAATATCCAGCTCCGACATGATTTTGAGCCGGGAGATAAGAGAGGAGTGAATCCCGGTATCAAAGGGTTCCATCGCCAAATAGAGTACGCCGTCAATGCGAAATTTGATTTCAACAGACCGATCGGTCGGTTCGACATGAATATCGCTGGCCTGTTTTTGTAAGGCTGTTAAAATAATGGTATTGACCAATTTGACGACGGGACTAAGATCTTGCGTAATGCGTTCGACCGATAGAACTTCATCCCCCTTTTCATTTTCTTTGATGAGCACAGGATCTAATTCGGCTTTAATGCGTGTGAGAACTTGACTGTTTCCTTCACTATTACTCAAGGCATTAAGAATGGCCGATTTCGATGAGATGACCAATCGCAACTCATACCCTAGCTGATGCTCCAGTTCATCGATCATCCGAAGATCCTGGGGCTTGGCGATAGCAATCGTGAGGACTTCGTCTTCCTTTTCCATAGGAACGAATTCATAGCGGTGCATGAGTTCTACGGGGATGAATTCCATGAGAGGATTAGGAACACGGAATCCTTCTAAGTCATTCCAAGGTAGGCCATATTGATCAGCCAGGATTGGGCCAATCGACTCCTCGGTCAAGGTCCCACGTTCTAACAGAATAGCTGCCATGGATTGGTTCGAGGTTCTGGCCGTTTCCAGCAAGGTGTCTTTTTCCCGTTCCAAGATCAGACCTTTTTTTACTAAAATCTCTTCGAACGGCATGCGTTTGACAGGTGTAGTCATAAAATGTGTGGCTCAAATATAATCGTTACACGGCTCCTGCCATTTGGAAAATAGGAAGATACAAGGCAATGACGACTCCTCCTAAGATGATGCCAATGAGAATAATGAAAATGGGTTCGATCCAGGTCATCATCCGGGATAATTGAAAATCCAACTCGCCTTCATGAAACTCCGCCACCTCAAAAAGCATGGTTTCCAATGCCCCCGTTGTTTCGCCAACCTCGATCATTTCCAAGGTTAAATTCGGAAGAAAATTTTCTTTTTTGAGGGCTGCTGAAAGGCTCGTCCCCTCTCGTACATGGTTAATGACCGCATCCAAGGCTTTGGCAAAGACTTTGTTGGGCATGGATTGAGCTGTGACCTGAAGAGCTGACATTAAAGGAATGCCGCCACCCAAAATCGTTGAAAGGGTCCTCGCAAGACGAATAACCTGGTTCTTCAGAAACAGAGGGCCCAAGACGGGCGCGTGGAGAAATAGCCAATCAATACGCCATTGTCCTTGAGGTGTTGACCGCCACCAATAGATCCATGCACTCGCTATTCCTAGAACGATCACCATGCCGACGATCCATTGACTGGCGGAATTGGTGATGTTCAATAACAATTGTGTGGCCCAAGGTAATTCTACACGACTGTCTTGATACACTTCGGCAAAAGATGGCAGAACGAAAAATAAAAGCCCGAGAGTGACCAAGAGACCAAACCCTAATAAAAACAACGGATAAATCGTGGCTTTGACCACTTTTTCTCGAATTCCGATGAGCATTTTTAAATAGTCGATATATCGCTTGAGCACTTCCGGCAGGTTTCCAGCTTGTTCACCGGCTCGGAGAGAGGCTTGATACAGCTCAGGGAAATAGGTTGGATGCATGGCCATGGCTTCAGAAATAGCAGAACCACCGCGAATACTTTCTCGAACAGACTGCAAGGCTTGTTGAAACCCTCCTTGTCCGAGACGATCAGTTAAGAGATCAAAACATCGCAAAATGGGTAACCCAGCTTTCACTAATGCCAAAAATTCTTGATTAAATACCAGAAAGTCTCGTGATGCTAAGGGGCGTGGCCGAGATGTCCATGGGCCGATAGAGCGTGTTCCGGATCCGCTCAGATCCAGAACCAACAGCCCTTGTGCTTCTAATTGTGAGCGAATGGCGCGAGGCGTTTCCCCTTCTACATCTGTTTCAACAATGGTTCCATCCGGACGCGCAGCTCTGTAATGAAAACTGGGCACTAGGGTGACTCGTGCGAATCCGGTTGGGGGCTAGCGATTGAAAGAATATGTGTTGGTTCAGAGGGAATTCCTACATGGGTTTCCACCGTCGGCTGGGGAATTTTCTGAACCGGTGTATCGAGGTTTTCTTCCCTGGCCAATGGAACGGTTAATTCCGTCGAGGTCTTGACGTGGTCAGATTGATCTTCTATTCCTTCCAGCGGTTCAACAACTTTCAGGCGAAACCCGCTCATAATAAAATCGGACGTCATGTGATTCCACTCTTTCAATCGATCAACAGAAACCTGATAGGTTCGAGATAATTGCCATAGGGTATCTCCGTATCGAATGATAATGCGTCCTTCGGTATCCGGGGTTTGCTTGCCGGTCAATACCACAGTTGGAAGAGTCTTAGTCAATTTGGTCTGTTGCGGCTTCAGCTTTTTTGTCGTAATGCGCATTTCTTGTTTAATGAGACGCATGTCCGAAGCTAACGCTTTCATACTGTTCATGATCTGTTGAAAGGAGCCACGTAGGGATTGAATATCCGACACCAACTGAGAAGTGTCCGGCATGCTTGCGACCTGACCTTCCATTTCCATATTTTGTTTCCGCAATTGATCACGTTCGGTTTGTGACGACAAGAGCTGGCTTCGAATATTTTGCAATTGAGTACCTTGGTCTTGTTCACGACGATGAACGGATTGGGATTGTTTCCGTAACGATTGCAGTTCTCCTGATTGCTTGGCCGCGAGAATTTTCAAACTGGCTAGTTCCGCTCGTAGATTATCTGACTCTAACCGTGCTTCTTGAAGCAGGACAGCGCGTTGAGGTGGTGGCGAAGGTGTTTCAAGTGGGGTGACAGCCTTCATGGTCTTTGTGGGTTTGTGGACGCAGGCCCCTAATGACAAGGCTAACGTTCCACTAAGAATCAGGTGTTGCAAATAAAGACGTTTCATAAATGGCCTACCAGTCTTTGTAGGGAGTCCCGTCACGAGCGACGTCTTCACTCCCACTTTTAATATCATAGACACCAGCAGAAGAGTCATCCCCCTCTTCCTGCTCTTCATAAATTTCAATCCATGTTGTTGATGACTTAGTCAATGGGTCCATGGGAATGGCTCGAAGATACTTTGCCTCGACTAAGGACTCCAGGCTATCAGGATAATCACCGCGATCTGCATAATATTGATCAAGAACAGAGCGCATGGTAAAAAGATTTTGCTTGAGAGCTGTTTCTTTCGCTTTCATCGCGGATTGTTGAAAATTGGGAATGGCCAAAGACACCAAAATCCCGACAATCGCCACTACGATCATGAGTTCGAGTAAAGTGTAGCCTTTTTTGCAAATTTGTACAAAAGTTCCCATCACCACTCACGATAGGGGGTCCCATCCATTGCAATTCGATCGCTGGTGGTATAAATGTCAAAGACATCTTCCCCGCACCACCGGGATTCATCTGGTTCATCTTGATAACATCGAATTCCCCATTCTGTTGTGTCCGTCATGGGATCAAGCGGAACTTTCCGCAAATATCGTCGGATGTTTGACTGTTCCCCTACTTGAGCCTCTCCGCCAGATAATTCAACTTTCAATAAGGTCTCAAGGGTTTTGGGATATCCGGTAATCCCTGTTTCTTCCTTGCACGATAGTTGATTTTTAACGCATAACGGCCCTAACAAGATACTGCCGTCTCGGGCCCAATCACGCCGAAAATTATCAATGGCGATCCGAACCGTTCGCAATGATTGCCGAAGTTCAAGTTCCTGCGAACGTTTGGCGCTAATTTTCGTAAAAGGAAGGGCAACAGATGCCAGAATAAACATAATCACCAAGGTCACTAAGAGTTCAATTAACGTCACACCACGCATGGTGGCGGGTTTATTCCACCCAGACTCTCCCATGTTGCACCATGACCGGTACGGGTTGAGCATTGGCTCCTAACACGGTCGGGTTTTGAATGTAAAAATTGGATGACCCGGTCCCCGTGGATTCGAATACCAGGGAGACAAGGGTCCCACTACCCTGAACAGGGGTTCCCTGTTGCCCCATTTGAATCACTAGTTGTCCGGCATTTGGGACCACGGATACCGTGAGACTAGGAGGCACCTGTTGCCCTGTCCAAAATGGGCCTTCAATGGCTTGTTTGAAGGCTACAACAGTTGGATCATATGTCAGGGCCAATGATACTCGTTCTACAGAAGAAAAATTTTGGCTTTGAAGTGTTAAAGAAATTTGTTCTCCAATTTTGCTTGAAGCCGCCGCCGGGATAACTTGTAACCGTGAGACTTCAGGAGCAGAGGCGCTAGGGTCCACTTCATCATCGGATGTGGCTGATTCCGGTTCAACGTTATCTGTCTCAGCCGATTCCTCGACCGGGGAAGACGATGGAGAAGGAGGCGGACTAGCAATCTCGCCGTCTGCATCACTATAGAGAGATGTGGATTCGGGTTGGCCCTGCGAAAAGAGTGGTTGAGTATCGTATCGCTTTGCCGTACCTGACCACATTGTCTGTTTGGCCAATTGTGGAGGAATCAGTTTCCGCACAATATGAGGCGTAATAATTAACATGACTTCTGTGGTGATTTTGTCGGTATCGGTATTACTCAGTAAGTCTCCGACTAATGGGATGTCATCCACGCCGGGTACAGAGTCTCGGGTTTTTCTATTTTCTTCAGCAATGAGCCCGGCCAAAACAACGGTCTCGCCGTCCCGAATGTTGAGGGCCGTGTCTGCGGTTCGTTTGCCAAAGCGAAATTGAGTAATTAAGGGATTTGATTGCAGAATGACTCTGTCTCCTAAACGTGTGACTTCTATTTGCAATCGCAGGGTAATGGAGTTATTTAAATGAACCTGTGGCTCAATGGTCAGTTTGATCCCGGTATCCTTAAATTCGATTGAGGTGACGGTTGAAGTCGTCGGAACCGCACCCGTGGCGGCTTGACCAGGTAGCACATTGGTCGTGGAGAGAAGAATGGGTACTTGATCTCCAACATTTATAGAACCTTTTTGATTATTGAGGATGCGAAGTTTGGGAGAAGATAGGGTTTTGGCTTCTGATTCCTGCTTGAAAAAATTCAATAAAACACTACTGGGAAAGGTAAATAAGTAAGAATCTTTGCCAAGGCTGGTCAAGTTGCGATAGGTGAACGTTGAGGGAACTGTTGAAAAGACTTTGGCTGCAAGTGTTCCAGCGGCATCTAATGTATCGGGAAAGATGCCAAAGCCGGCTGATTTGGCAAAATTCAACCCTAACTTTTGTGTTTTTGTGCGGTTCACTTCCAAGACTTCCACATCAAAAAGGACCTCCGCATCCTGTCTATCATTGGCCAGGATTATTTGTTCCGCCAAGACGATTTTTTTGGGTTGGTCTCGTATCACAACCGTGTTCAAGGGTTCGTTAACATAGACTCGTTTCGTTTCCAAAATCGTGCGAAGCAAATTGGCGATGTCTTTGGCTTTAGCATTGGATAAATAAAATGTGCGAATTTGCAGGTCTTCGTATTGTTCTCGTTTTTGTTTGGTATCAGGAATGATCAAGAGACGATCGGGGCCTGCCCGTTTGGCAAATAATTGGTTGGTGGTGAGGATGAGATTCAGGGCCTCATGAAATGGCGTATCCTTGGTAAAGATGGTGACCAAATCATCCCGAACATCCTTGTCAAATAAGATGTCGATGTTGGAGGTTCTCGCGAGAATTTCAAACACCTGCTTTAACCGAGTATTTTGAAAGCGAAGGGTGACTGGTTCGCTTGATTCGCCAATGGTCTGGGTTTCTTGTTGTTGCTGGACAACTCGAGTAATCCCTTCAACGGCTTCAGTTAAGGAAGGGTCTAGCTCGACAGCGGTTTCATATAGTCCGAGGGCTTGGTCCAACCGCCCTAGGCCTTCCATTTGCTTGGCGTCAAGGAGCGTTTGACGAGCTGATCTTAAGCGCCAGGCATCATTGAGTGCAGTGTGGTGTTCCGGTTTTTCTGGGTCCAAGCCTAGGGCATATTCAAATTCTTGCAGCGCCTCAGCAATCTGGTGTTTTTTAAGCCATTCGCGTCCTTGAGCAAAATGTTGTTCTGCCGCACGGATTTTGGCATGACGAAACTTCTTGTCCAGTTCCTTGTTGAAGGGTTCTTTTTTGATAGCGTCTCGATACACCGCCACCGCCCCATCCCAATCCCCTTTTTTTTCTAGTTCTTCTCCGAGCTTTAGCTCCTGCATGGTGCAAGCAACAAGGAGAGCTAGGAAAAGAAGAATTCCGCTACGATAAAAGGTGCGCATAAAAATGCAGTGAGTTCCTTCTCTTGAGAAGTCAGGTGGGGAATACTGGAGAACAAAAAACCCCTAATACTATAGCATATTTCGACGATTCGGGCCAGAGATCCAGTCCGGATTCCTTCATCTGTGGTCCTTATCGGATCCCGTTCTTTCAATATTAAGTTAGGAGAATTTCATGGCAAAGCAAAAGAGACAGACGCCCATTTTGAGGAGTGTTTCGTGGAGAGGTTTTAATTGTCTTTAATCAGGGCCGTAAACGGATCAACTATGATGGAGTATTGGGATTGCCGGGTTTCGAAGTCTCAGGTGAAGAGCCGTCTGGCACAGAAGATTTTTTGCCGGATGGGGCACAGTTCTGTGGAGCAAGTGGATTGAGAGGGTTCGGTTGGCAATTGGTACCCGCGCCGGTCGATTCAAACCGAATGGCCTGGTACGTTTTGACATTTTTGAAGTGAACCTGGTCATAGGGGACATCGGTGCTGGTACTGCGAACGCCATGGAGTTCTTTCCCCACTTTAATAAGATCGAAATCCTCTCCTGTGACAGGGTCGGAATAAACAGCTTGCAGATAGCGTTTAGGATTTTTCTTCGTGAGTTGCTCAAGGCTAAGGGGCCAGCGATTGGGCCTGGTGGCCTTTTGAATCTCATAATCGGCCACATAGCGTTCAATGGCTTCCCTGATGCGTGTGCCACGAAAAAGTAGCTCCGCTTCACGATCGCGCTTCATAACCACTGACCATTGTTGAGTGACTCCCATGAGTGAAATACTCATAACCACGACTAATATCATGACAAAGAGATATGTGACGCCGTCCTGATTAGTAAAGTGATTCACAAAGCGTCTCTGGTTGGGAAAGGAAGGCATCTTCGAACAGGTGCTTAGTAAGATAGAGGGCTCAAGGTTAAATTGGACAATTTTTTTTGGAGAGAGGGCTGTAAATTACAAAACTCCCGTCTGCGTCTGTGTTAGTTATCGTCTGTTCGTATGAAAGCTTAATGTATCTTCAAAGGTTTTTGGAGCTATTGCGATTTCCTCAAAAGCCATATTCTATCGCCTCTTCTAACCCCTAAGTGTTTGAGGGATGTGGACTTTTTTTGTAAGAAAGACCCATGCCAAGATAAAGAGGGTTGCTCCTAGTGTATCAGCCAAAAGGTCCAAAAGATCAGCTTGTCGGTTTGGGACGAACCATTGGTGGATTTCATCGGATATCCCAAAAGCTACGGCACAAACAATTGCCAAACTCATACTTCCGATGCTTCCAATGGTTTGGTGAAAGGCTCGATACAGGAGAATGCCAAGCATGCCGTATTCCAATCCATGTAATAGTTTATCACTCATGGGGAATGAAAAGGATGGAAGATATTGGCTAGGGGATGATTGAGATGAAAGGTAGACAATGATTGCGCCATAGAAGAGAACAGGTCCCCAATATTTCATGAAAAGCCACGTGCTGGATTGGGGGTGGGAGGGTTGATGAACCATGTGCGTTCTTATCGGAGAATTTGGTTGAGGATGTAGTGAGAAAAGCCTAAGAGGTTTTCAGAATATACATGATGCTCTGAATTGATACTACAGGTAAAATCATACCGTCTTTTTGACCGTCATGAGAAAAGGCATAAATCAGTGATTCATTTGGAATAAGAGTCCCTATAAATACAACAATGATTTCAATGTGTTCACCCATCTGTTGCCGTACCAGAAGTTCCTCCCGTAAGGCGGGTGGGGGAACGGCCACAAGGTAGTCTGGGAGTTCTCTAGGCTTAAAACGCACGATACCCCAAGAGGTATGAGTAAGTTCAGGGCCCAATGCGAGGGAAAACCCCTTATATTCAGGCAAATATTGACGGAGCATTCCCGACCAAAGAAAGGCAATGGGCTCGTTTAATAGAAAACGCTGCTCGGAACGGGCTTCGTCCCGTTGACGGTTCAACAGGAAGAGGCGTTCGCTTTGTTCGGTAAGGTCTGAGTGACGAAGCCCAATCAGGAGGCATCCCTTCTAATTCTTGAAGAAACCGTTCAATCTCCTTCCCGACAACAAGAGGGCGAATAGATCCAGGAATCAGGACATGGACTGACTGATCATCAAGTTCAAGAAGAGGTTGAATGCCATAAGGAAGATCAGTTTGACCGTAAACATTTGAGAGTCCGTGAATGGGATATCCGAACAGCAACAATAGAAGAACTCCCATTCTTGAGAAAATTCTTCTTTTCACGAAGAAGCCTCATCACATGAAAAATCAGGCTCATGGAAAATGACAATTAGGAGGTCTTGCCTGTCATTCACTGATTTTTGAAACACAAGTAATTTTCGCATGATTGGACCTGACGAACACTAACTGGCCATGGCTTTACACTGGCCAACGTTCTTCCCTCCATGCCATATCCCAAAACATCCATTCGTATCGTGAGCTAATCAAAAAGGCCTCTTCCATTCTAGACTTTTCGGTTTTGCCCGCACCTTTTGCACATCGATTGACTACATTTCGCATCCATTTGGCCACATTCGCGAAATCTTGTGATCCATATAATTCCAACCATTCACGGTAGGGATGAGAGGACTTGGGAGGACCTTTACGTAAGAAGTGTTGGCCCACTTCACAATAGACCCATGCGCAAGGCAACGCGACCACGGTGATTTCTCCAAGGGTGCCGGTTTGGGCCACACTTCGCATATGGCGGCAATAGGCATAATTTGTCGGTGAGAGGGGAGTGGATCGCATGTCTTGAAGTGTTAAATTCCACTGTTTGCCGTACGATTCGTGAAGACCCCGCTCGACAAGAATGGTTTCTTCGACTAATTGAGCAAAGCGAAGAGCGGTCTCTGCATTGTCGGCCTTTTCTGCTCCGGCCGCAAATACCTTGGCCAATTCTTCTAAAAAGCGAGCATCTTGCAAAATATAATATCGAAACTTTTGGATCGGGAGTGTGCCCTTTCCTAAAGCGACAACAAAGGGATGATGGAACTGAGCTTCCCAGATAGACGCAGCCAAGTGGCGCAGGTGATCGGAAAACGTCACTTACAAAGCTTTCTCTAGAAAGGAAAGAATAAGAGGGTTGACCACTTGAGGTTGTTCCCATTGGGGCAAATGTCCGGCTTCAGGGATAATATGCCATTCAGCTTGGGGCAATAAGTTTTTCACCTGCTTCCCAATTTCTAAAGGAAAAACGCGATCATGATCGCCCCATACGAGCAAAGTGGGGTGAGAAATGTCTGCAAGTCTTTGGCCGTAACCCCCTTCCCAGCTATCCATATGGTCTAATAACGAATAGAGCGGGGTGAGCACGTTACCTCGTTGGCGATTATGAAATGAGCGCTCAATCACGGAGGTAGAGATCAATGCTGGCTGATGGACAAGTTCCTTGAGTAAGCGTTCAGTTGTGCCTCTTCCTGCCATTTGATTTCCGATGGTGGCCAGCCAAAGGGGCGGACGGTGGTAAAGAAACCGGCGATATTGCGGTGAAGCGACGCTAGATTTAATTTGAGCTGGAAATCCAGAAATGAGCACCAGTTGATCTACACGGTCCGGGTAGTCGAGGGCCATTGCCATGGCAAGTCCTGCACCCATGGAGTTTCCGATAAGTGTGGCTTGTTCGATCTCAAGGCTATCCATGAAATCATGGAAAAATTTTACGAGATGTTCGGGGCTATACACGGCCTCCGGTTTATCCGAAAGCCCCGAGCCTAAAAGATCTGGGATCAACACTCGATGTGTTTGAGCCAATGAGGAATACTGGTTTTCCCATTGCCACATCGATCCACTAAAACCATGGATAAGGATGACAGGCTTCCCTTTGCCCACATCAAGGTAAACGATACGATGGTCGTTGACTCGTATGGTTTGAAAGGGAACCCGTTGGATGAGTTCTACCCATGGAGGGAGCGAGTTAGAAGATGAACATCCCACAAACGTGAAACACCCAATGGCGATAAAAAAAGTGGTGGTGCCCCATCTCATTATTCCAAATGAATCAGGGTTTCGTCCGGATTCACCTCATCTCCTTCTTTGACATAAATCGTCCCCACTTTTCCGGCTATTGGGGCCTGCACTCGATTCTCCATTTTCATGGCCTCCACAACTAGCAATGGATCGCCTACTTTCACCTTATCACCCTGTGCAACCATCAGTTTGACCACCCGACCGGGCATGGGCGTTGTTACATCGCCAGCTTGTGAGGGTTTTGGTCGCCCCTCTACCTTGGTCGATAAAGAAGCTGTTGGGGCATCTGGAGCACCAGCTAACACTTCCTGAATGGGTTCGAGATACACTTCCTCAAGTTTATCATTCACCTTAATATAATAAGGTTTGGTCCCATCAATTGTTTGGCCAGATCCGGACACCCGAATATGATACGACTCACCATGAACAGTGACTTTAAATTCTACGGGTGCCAGGTGTAAGTCATGCGCGACAGTTGGCCCACTTTCTGACTGCGTTAGGAGGGGTTCGGGTTTGAGCTCGCCCCTCTCCCGTTCATCAAAGAATTGCAACGCGACGGATGGAAGGAGGGCATACGAGACAATATCTTCCTCTGCGATGTTTTTCCCGACTAATTCTTGCTGAGCATCCTCTAGCTCTGGGTCTAGGTTGTCAGCGGGCCGACCCAAAATCGGTCGGTCGCCTTCTAGTGATTTTTTTCTGATTTTTGAGTTGAGACTCCCTGGCGGTTTTCCATATAAGCCTTGGAAATAATTCTTGGTTTCATTGGTAATCACCTTATACCGTTCACCTGTCAAAATATTCAGAGTGGCCTGTGTTCCGACAATTTGACTGGTAGGGGTCACAAGGGGAGGATATCCCATATCCTTCCGCACACGAGGAATTTCTGCCAATACCTCCTTGATTTTCCCAAGAGCGTTTTGCTCGGCTAACTGGGCAGCCAAATTCGACAACATGCCGCCGGGCACTTGAGAGAGCAAGATATCCGTATCCACACCGGTAAAATCACTTTCAAACTGTCGATAGCGTTTTCTGGCCTTTCGAAGTTTATCTGCGGGGTGAGCCAGTTGCTGAAGGTTTAACTTGGTGTCATAGGGGGTATTCCGAAGTGCGGCAATAAAGGATTCTGTCGGGGGATGAGAGGTGCCACCGGATAGGGGAGACAATGCCGTATCTAAAATATCAAGACCTCCCATAATAGCCATGAGAGCAGACATAGAAGCCATGCCGGATGTGTAATGGGTGTGGAGATGAATGGGGGTGCGAACTGTCGATTTGAGGCGATCGATTAACTCGTAGGCTTCAAAGGGAGGCAGTAGCCCTGCCATATCTTTAATGCAAATCGTATCCGCTCCGAGGTCTTCGAGTTGTTTGGCCTGTTCAACAAAATGATTCAGGCTGTGGACCGGACTTACGGTATAACAGATGGTGGCTTCAATATGTTTGCCGCAGGCTTTCACCACTTCCATGGCTGGTTTCATGTTGCGAATATCATTGAGGGCATCAAAAATCCGAAACACATCGATGCCGTTTTTCGCTGAGAGTTCGATGAATTTCTCTAGTACGTCGTCTGCATAATGCCGATAACCCACTACGTTTTGCCCGCGCAATAACATTTGTAATCGGGTTTTGGGCATGGCTTGCCGAAAAGCCCGGAGGCGTTCCCAGGGATCTTCCTTCAGAAACCGCAGGCAGGAATCAAAAGTCGCACCTCCCCATACTTCCAATGACCAGAATCCGACTTCATCTAATTCTGCCCCGACAGATAATAGGTCTTCGGTCCGCATGCGTGTCGCTAGGAGCGATTGATGTCCGTCACGTAGGGCCACATCCGTCAGATAGACCTGCCGTTTCGGGGAAGCTTCAATGTCGAGCGCGGGAGGAGCACCCGCTTTGATGCGTGTAGGAACCGGACGACCTGGATGGACTCGCTTTTGGGTTTTTTTTGGTGGCATAAGTAGCCTTTCGCATGAACAACGGATACAAAACATCCGTTGAATCGAACAAAATCCTTACAAGCCTTCGTATGCAGCAATGACTGCGGAAAGGGCAACGACTAAATCTTCGGGTTCTTCCATTTCTTCATAATCAAACAACTTGGGGTGGTTTTCAAGGTAGCTGGTATCAAACCGCCCTGCACGAAAATCGGGTTCTTCCATGATTTTTGTTAAAAAAGGAATCGTGGTTTTCACTCCCCTCAACATAAATTCTTCGAGTGAACGATGGGTCCGGCGCACGGTTTCATCCCAGGTTCGGCCATGCACGGTGAGTTTGGCCAAGAGCGCATCGTAATAGGGAGGGACGGTATAGTCCTTGTAAACAGCACCGTCAATACGCACCCCGACTCCTCCGGGAGAAAGATACGCCGTGATTTTTCCGGAAGACGGTCGAAAATCGTTTTGAGGGTCTTCGGCATTAATCCGACATTGTATGGCATACCCTTGGAGATTAACCTCGTGTTGCCCAAAGACCAAGGGCCGTCCGGCAGCAATCCAGAGCTGGGATTGTACGATATCGACGGTGGTAATTTGTTCGGTGACGGTATGTTCAACTTGTATGCGAGGATTCATTTCCATGAAATAATAGCGGCCATCGGGATCCAAGAGAAATTCAATCGTTCCGGCATTGTAAAACTGTGCTGCCCGGGCCAGGGCGATGGCCGCTTCACCCATTTCTGCCCGAAGGCGAGGAGTTAACACGAGTGATGGAGCAATTTCAATGAGTTTTTGGTGACGTCGTTGAATGGAGCAATCTCGCTCGCCGAGATGAATGACATAGCCGTTTTTATCCGCGAGTAATTGAAATTCAATATGGTGAGGTCGTTCAACATATTTTTCAATAAAGAGTTCTCCATTACCAAAAGCGGCAAGGGCTTCACGAGCACCGGCTTCCATCGCATGCTTGAGTTCTTCATCTGATCGCACCACGCGCAATCCGCGACCACCCCCCCCTGCAGTGGCTTTAACCATGACGGGATAGCCTATTCGCCGGCAAAAGGCCAGACCTTCCTCCAAGGATTCCACGCTTCCATCCGTTCCTGGAACAACGGGAACGCCAATCTTAATAGCGAGTTCTCGAGCTTTGACTTTATCGCCCAACAGTTCTAAGGAATGGGGCGAGGGGCCAATAAAGTTTATGCCAGCTTCTTTGCATAACTTGGCAAATTCAGCATTTTCAGCAAGAAATCCATAGCCCGGATGAATAGCATCGGCACGAATGCGTTTGGCTAACCCAACAATTTGTCGTGCATCCAGATAGCCTTGGACGGGGCCAGGCCCGACCAAATAGGCCTCATTGGCTTTTTTGACATAAATGCCAGTGGCATCACTTTCCGAGTAGATAGCGGCCGTAGCAATGCCGGATTCTCGACATGCCCGGATGACACGCATGGCAATTTCGCCTCGATTGGCAACTAAGACTTTTTTGAACATAACGCGTGGTGATGCTTAATGTTGTTTCCAATTCATCACTTAAGTCCTTGTAGGCAAGTAACGAATTGTCTTTCCTTCTTTTTCAGCGATCGCTCAAGGGATAATACTTGCTTTTTTTGATCAGCCTTTGTCCATCTTGTGACAGCACAAATTGTTCAAAGGCAAGAACGTGTGCTGATGGCTCCTGGTTGGTAATGAACATCACTGGCCGCTGGATTGGATACCGTTTATCTAATACGGTCTGTATTTCAGGCTCAATCTTATCGATAAATAAGATGTTGATAGCGACCCCGTCTTCCTTTGCCCGAAGGGCCGGCGCCATAGAGACAAATGTTACGGCTTCCAGATTCCCACTCACCCGAGTAATGGCGTCTTGCTCAGTTTCCGCCCGATAGACGGAACGAGGGATGCCGTTGGGGATCTTGAGCCAATGTTCGAACGCTTGCCGAATGTTTTGATTGGTCGAGCGATTGATCAGTATGATTTTTGTTTGGGGCGCTTCTTCATAGACTTGGGACCAGTATCGGAGTTTTCCAGAAAACACGTCGGCGAGTTGAGGGGTCGTCATTTCTTTAATAGGATTGGAAAAATTTGCTAAGACTGCAATGCCATCTCTTGCAATCATCGTGGAGCGCAGAGAAGGAACCTCTTCCCCGGTAATGGCAATGTCAGCCTCATGTAATTCAATGGTCCGGATAGGTTTCGCATTAGGATGCCAAAAAAAATCAACAGAAATTGAGGGATGTTGTTGTTCGAAAGCATTGGCCAACTTTTCCATGAGGTAGCGTTCGGGTCCATTCCCTGTTATGAGGATAGTCCCTGAAGGTTGTGAGACACTTCGGGGCGAATATTGTTTGAGTAATGATGGTTCAATAGCCGAAGATTGCGTGAATGGAAGGCAGAGGCCCAGGGCTATAACCCCCATCATACAAAGGAACGGTGAGATGCCAGATTTTCTTATAAGCCATCGAATCATCATCAAGACCCACGAAGTGTATTGAAAATATTCAACGACAAATTTTCTTAAGAAACAATGGGGTTGATTCCTACAAAGATAAAAAAGCGGGGCCATCTTTCCCGTTTTAGGAAATAAATGTCAAGAGGGTCATGAAAAAGGAGGAGGTAATTGAAAGGAAATTTTGTAGCTAGACCTGTTTGCGAAAATGTTTGAGCTACTCGCTACTGCTTGGTTGAGAATTGGCTTCAGTAGGGGCAGCACGTTGTCCCATCATTGGAGGAAGCTTCTTAAGTTTATCCATCCGTTCATCATGCATGTTATAGGCTTTAATTTCAGCAAAGCCGGTTTTGTGGGTGCCGACAATTTTTGAAGCAAAGGATGACATGACTCTTCGACTTTTTGCGGCTTGGCATTTGGGGCATGTCGTATCTTCCGGTTTCGTATTAAGCGATTGCATGGCCTCGAAGTTGTGATCACAAGATTCACAGACATATTCGTATAAGGGCATAGGGATCTCCTTAAAGTAGGGTAAGACAGATTTTAAAAAAAATGTATCACGATGAATTATATAGGAGAAAGTGCCCACATGGCCAATAGGGTAGGAGGAATTTTCTTCCCATTTCATTTGATGCTTATAGGGATACCAGGATCTTGACGCCTACTAGCTAGTTCTATAAACTAATTTGTTGGATTTTTTTGAGTTCACTTCGGAGGATTTCGCAATGTCGGTGCTCATTCGACGGTTTAAACTGCCTACAGGAATGATGAAAGAAGAACGTATTGATGACCCTGATCGCATTGAACGGTACATGCAGTTTTTTGATAAAGAAGGTAAAGCAAAACTTGAAGCTGGCCAAAAAGTTTTTATAGAAAAAGACGAATGGCACCTGATTGAGGGTTAATTCCCCTCCAGCCCCTTCCTTCCGATTTAGTACATTCTCTCATGCCGATTTGATTGAGTCCCTTTTTACGCAAATCAGCAAGCAAATAGCATCCCTTTTAAAGGAAAGGATGAGATGGGTTATTGGATACATTTAAAGCGATCTCTCGATCAGGCTATGATTCATCGGGACCGTTGCTTGGAAGTTCCCTCCCTTCCTCATCGAGCTGATTTCTGGGAAGGGGGGTGGGAAGAATATCCGGATAAGGATACGGCCTTGGATGCTTTAGAAAATACTGAAGCTTCTGCTCAACTACGATGCCCTGTCTGTAAACCTTGACGGTCCGTCATTGATATCCTCGGGTCTTTGTCAATTCCGCCCCTTCCCCGTAACGAATGTTAAAAGAAGAGCACTTTCATGGCGCAAAAGTTTGGGAACGCTCGATGGGTCAAGGAAGGATACTTTGATAATCGAACACCTGAAGTTGTGGTTGGGCAAATAAGCTTTGCTGTTTTGGGGACAGTAGATTTTTGCCTGGCCGGAAAGTTAATTGGAGAAATCGCTGGAAAAGTCATTCAGTTTTCCAACCCGAAATTTCTGGATGATCCTCGTGCCGGAGAGTCATTAGAGGATTTCGCCATTCCACAAATCGGGAAAGTGAGCTTGCTGTCGTTTGACCCTCATCCGCTCCTTTCTCCGCATCCGTATTTTGAATGGTTTTCTCTTGATCAGCAACATTATCGTATTGAACTCGAACCGGATGATGCATGGGTGATGGCAGAATCGGAGTGGGATTCGATCACTGAAACGTCTCAACGTATTTATGTAGCCTTAGCTCCCCGCTTAGGGTGCCTTGACTCCTAGCCTTTTACAGGATTTATGAAAAAAGTGTGCCGTAAGGTATCTTTCGGCAATTCATTGACTCATTTTGGTTGCGTAGAATATCCGCATGAACGATCGCTTTTTAAAAGCCTGTCTTCGCCAGTCTGTTGACCGTACCCCGGTTTGGTTTATGCGACAAGCCGGACGATATATGGCGGAGTACCAGGCCATTCGTCGCCGGCATTCAATTTTAGATGTCTGCAAAACGCCTGCCCTTGCGGCTGAAGTTACGCTTCAACCTATCCAGCGGTTTCAATTAGATGCCGCCATTATCTTTGCGGATATTTTACTGCCGTTAGAAGCCATGGGGCTTAACTTGGAATTTGTCGAAGGAAAAGGGCCGGTCATCGATAATCCTATTCGAGACGAAGTGAGTATTGTCCAACTTCGCCCGGTTGATGGAGATGCGTTTAACTATGCGGGGGAAGCCATTCGCCAAGCTCTAGAAGCTTTGAATGATCGAGTGCCGTTAATCGGGTTTGCGGGTGCACCGTTTACCTTAGCTAGTTACGCCATCGAAGGTGGCAGTTCACGCGATTATGCTCGGACAAAACAACTCATGTTTTCGCAACCCATCGTCTGGCATCAATTGTTGTCGAAGCTCTCTGCTGTCGTCATCGAGTATTTGCGAGTTCAAAGTCGAGCAGGAGCCCAAGCCATTCAACTGTTCGATAGTTGGGTCGGGTGTTTAAGTCCTGGTGACTATGAAGAATATGTTTTGCCGCATGTCCAAGGCATCTTTTCGGCCTTGCGGGTGGAAGGTATTCCGCTCATTTATTTTGGAACAGGGACGGCAGGCCTACTTCCATTAATGCGTAAAGCTGGAAGTGATGTGATGGGCGTGGATTGGCGTATCCGCTTAGATGAAGGATGGGCTATGGTTGGGCATGATGTAGGGATTCAAGGCAATCTTGATCCCATGGTGTTGTTCGCATCAGAAAAAGAAATTGAACGACGGGTTCGAGATATCATGCAACAAGCTGCCGGACGTCCCGGACATATCTTTAATTTGGGCCATGGCATTCTTCCCACCACTCCTTTGTCCAGTGTGGAATTTGCTATTGATTGTGTGCGCCGTTTTTCACCTGACTCGCAGGTTGTCATGTAAATACACGATCTTTCTTTGGCCCTTTTCATCTCCGTAAAGATGTAATCCTTGCATCTACTACCGACTCCCTTTTAGCCACAATTCATCAGTATCCCGAATATTATGCCTGCCTTTTCTTGCCATGTCGTCATTATTGGGGGAGGAATTTCAGGTCTTTCAACGGCTTTTTTTGTCATGGAGGAAGCTGCAAAAAATGAACTTGATGTGCAATGTACGGTCATTGAACGGGATGCCCGTTGGGGTGGGAAAATTTTGACCAACATCACAGAGGATCTTCTCATTGAAGGCGGACCGGATTCATTTTTGACTTCAAAGCCGTGGGCCATGGAATTATGCCGAACCTTGGGTCTTGAGGATCAGTTGATTCCGACGAATGCCGAGAATAATCAAACATTTTCTTTGTGCCGTGGGGTCTTGCGTGAATTACCTCAAGGTTTATTGGCCTTTCGACCCCAACGAGTCGACACTCTTGTGTCGAGTGGGCTGATGTCCTGGCGAGGTCTTCTGCGAATGGGTGCGGAACGATTTTGGCCAAAATCGGCTTTTGGGACCACGGATGAATCCTTAGCAAACTTTTTTCGAAGACGATTTGGGTCTGAAGCATTTGATTACCTCATTGAACCTCTGGTTGCGGGTATTTATGCCGGTGATGCGGACGAATTAAGCCTCGAAGCTACTTTCCCGCGATTTCGTGAATTAGAACAGCAATATGGGAGTGTGATTAAAGGAATGCGTGTAGCTCAAGCGAAAGCTGGGGCCGCGCCAAAAGCACCTGGGTTGTCAACTTCTTTATTTATGACGCTTCGAAACGGCTTAGGTGAATTAATCCAAGCCTTGGTTAATAGATTAACCGACTCCGGAGTTCAGTTAATGACCGGTTCCGATTGTCGAGACGTACAGGCATCGACACGAAATAATGGGCGGTTTTCAGTAACCTTAGAAAATGGCACGATTCTCACAGCTGATGCCGTTGTACTGGCCACTCCCGCTTACCGGACGGCTCAAATCATTCGCATGTTTCAACCCGAAGTGGCAAATCTATTAGAGCATATTCCTTATACCTCCACGGCGACGGTATCCATGGCCTATCCTTCCGAAGCTGTTGCGGGACACATTCGAGGATTTGGCTTTGTCGTACCCCGAAAAGAACAACGTTCCCTCTTGGCCGGCACATGGACTTCCCTGAAGTGGCCAAACAGAAGCAAGAAAGGAGAAGCGCTTATTCGTTGCTATGTGGGTGGACGGGGCCGTGAACAGATTCTGGAATATACCGATGCGGAACTTGTGGAATCCATCCGCCAAGAATTACAGGGAATTGTTGGTATTACAAGCTGCCCGAACTATACGGAAGTTCATCGATGGGTACGGGGAATGCCTCAATATGTCATGGGGCATCAGGCGAGGATCGCTAAAATTAAGGATCTCTTGGTCCCTTGGCCAACGTTCCATGTCAGTGGAGCGGGGCTCTATGGAATTGGCATTCCGGATTGTATTCGTGAAGGTCATCGGGTGGCCGATAGCCTTATTCAATCGTTTCTTCAAAGCCCATGATCAGCCCTCATTTCCATTCAAGCCCATCTTTGGAGCAAGAAAGCATGGAAGACAAAGAATGCGTTCGAGTACATGTTGTGGTGACTGGAGAAGTCCAAGGGGTGGGCTTCCGGGCATTTACTCAGTATCACGCCACTCAGAAAGGATTGCATGGATGGGTTCGAAACCGCAAAAATGGAACAGTTGAAGTGGAAGCTGAGGGTCCAAGGTTCCTGCTTGAGACCTTTCTCAAGATTCTGGAACAAGGCCCTCGATTATCCAGCGTGACCAAAATCCTAGTTGACTGGAAAGACTCAAACAGGCACACTCACGGGTTTACCATTCTTCACCCATAATTGAGTATGGTGCAAAGGAAATAAATAACTTTTCAGGTGGATAGACTGAAGGCTGAAGGCTTTTAGGGGCCAATCTCATGCGTCAGCATCCAAGTTTTTGTGTATTGAGTGATAGCCTTCAGTCTTCAGCCTAAATACCTGAGCTACAAAATGAGAACCTTTAGAAAATTACATGGACTATAAATCGTTCATTCGAGAAGTTCCGGATTTCCCCAAACCGGGGATTTTGTTTTATGATATTACAACCCTATTAAAGGAACCGATCTGTCTTCGGGCCATTATTGATGATCTTGTCCAAAAATATCAGGGCACCGGTATTTCCAAAGTCGTGGGGATCGAATCACGAGGGTTCATACTAGGTAGTCCCTTAGCGTATCATCTTAACGCGGGATTTGTGCCTGTTCGAAAACCGGGGAAACTGCCTGCCGATGTGTTTGAAGTCAAATACCATTTAGAATATGGGTCAAATTCTCTCGCGATTCATCGGGATGCGATTCAAGAAGGTGAGTCGGTTCTTATTGTTGATGATCTTTTGGCCACAGGTGGGACGGCTTCAGCCACCGTTCATTTGATCCAACAATTAGGCGGAGAAATTGCCGGAGTGGGTTTTTTAGTTGAATTATCAGGGCTCGACGGGCGAAAGAAATTGAATGGGTGTGCCATCCATTCCTTAATCACCTATGCATAACCGGAGTAGATGAGGAATGGCCGTTGGTGGAATGATTAGGGTGCCCATATCCATAGGTCTGGTCCTCATGGAGGGTCACCTGTTTGTTAACCTCCCAATGGAGAAAGGAATATAAGTATGGCCGCACGATCGGGGAAGAAGGAAGCAAAAACTACCACGACACGTGTGAAAAAGGCCGCAACTGCAGCGGTAACTTCTTCAAGAGCGACCAAGAAAAAAGAGGCCTCTAAAAAAGAGGCGCCTGATAATCGTCATGCATCACTCAAGAAAATCCTGCTCGTAAAACGTGAAGCCCTCATTCAAGAAATAAAACAGCAATTGGGGCAATCTGTCACTGAAGAGCAGCAACGCCGGCTAGAAGCCGCCATGGATAGCGGCGATCAGGCCTTGGTGGATCTGGAACGTGAAATGGGGATTTCCCTCCAAGAAATGCGGAATCGGGAACGAAAGCATATTGACGATGCCTTAGATAGTCTAAACGAAGGTACGTATGGGATGTGTGCGGAATGTGGGGAAGAAATCAGTGAAAAGCGTCTTTATGCGTTGCCCTTTGCCCGCTTATGTGTCGAGTGCCAATCCAAACGTGAATTAATGGAAAAAATTGAGCGATCGGAACAACGCTCGTGATCGCCCATCATGATTCTTTCCTTAGGGCTCGCGAAACAATAACTTCCCATTTTCTCATTCCAATCTTCAGGCCAGCTTGGGCCGATTTCCACCTGCACAATCCTCAACGTCGGCCATGTGACGTCTCCGGTTGTGCTCCCTCAGATCGACCCAACCTGACATAAATCTTGGCGCGAATTCTGGGAAGTTATTGTTTCGCGAACCCTTAGTGCCTGTTTTCCCATCTGTATCTAGCTGCTCATGGTGAAGATGCGTAGGCCTCCCTTTCCCATAATCTCCTGATATCCTGAATGTCTTGAGGGATAAGATCTCGTTCAAGTGGTTCCTTATGTGGATGGTGTTCGCTATACGGAAAACGTCGTAGAACAGAGAGAAGAACATATGGCAACTATCCCTGTGGTCATATTGGCGAGCGGCGGGTTAGATTCCACGGTCATGGCGGCAATGGCCAAGGCGAAAGGATTTGATCTGTATCTTTTGACGATAGATTATGGTCAGCGGCATCAATATGAAATTGAATGTGCCAAAGGTATTGCCACATGGCTGGGCGTGCAAGATCACAAGATTCTTCAACTGGATTTGCGAATGTTCGGTGGGTCTGCATTGACGGATGAGATACCCGTGCCGACCGATCGACTTTCCAGGGAACGGGAGCATGGGATTCCAGTGACCTATGTGCCTGCCAGAAATATGATTTTTCTGAGTTTAGCCTTAGCCTATGCGGAAGTCTTGAATGCTACAAAAATTTTCTTCGGGGCGAATATACGAGATTATTCAGGCTATCCCGATTGCCGCCAGGAATTTATTCAGGCCTTTATGGAAGTTGCCAAACAAGGAACCCGTTTAGGACAAGAGGGAACGCCCATTGAAATCGTGGCCCCGTTGCTTTTCATGACAAAACGCGAGATTATTCAAAAAGGCCAGGAACTCCATGTGCCCTTTCAATTAACGAATAGTTGTTATCAACCTGGAGCTGATCATCGTCCTTGTGGACATTGTGATAGTTGTCTCATTCGTCAAGAGGGTTTCCAGGAAGCTCAGATCTCAGATCCGGCAATCTTGGGCTCTGGTTCAAAAGGAGAGAAGGTATGAAACCTCGGCTGATATGGCATACGACCAAAAGGATCATGATCGGTCTGTGTTGCATGTTCTTTTTGGGATGCTCCGAGAATGGTTCAAATGCACAAAGTTCGCCGGCATCATCGCCAACCATTCTAGCTTCGACTGAAAAACCATTGCCGGCTGAATTAAAGGAAGGGGAAACGAAATTCAACACCTTTTGTTCTCAATGCCACGGACCTCAAGGGCAGGGCACCAACCAGGGGCCTCCCTTGGTCCATAAAATTTATGAACCGAATCATCATGCCGATATGGCCTTTCAACGAGCCGTAGCTCAAGGTGTCCGTGCCCATCATTGGAAGTTTGGGAATATGCCGAAAATTGAAGGGATGGTGCCAGAGGATGTCTCTCAAGTCATTGCCTATATCCGGTGGCTTCAACGGCAAGCTGGTATATTCTGAGGGATTTTTATGGCATGTTCTGCTCAAGCTCATCCAGCAGGGCTTGAATTCGTGTAAATCCTCCCTGCCAGAAATTCCGCGAGTTCACATCCACGTGTAACGGAGTGAGCAATTCTTGCGGACCGGCCGATCCGCCGCCGCTCAATAACTTTAAATATTTTGGAATAAACGTCGTTCCTTCCTTTTTGTATTGTTGAAAGAGGGCCAGGACTAATAAGTTCCCAAAACTGTAGGAATAACAATAAAACGGACTGGCGTAAATATGTGGGATCGTTAACCATTCCCATCGAAACTCCTCTCCAACTTTCACGGCTTGTCCAAATTGTTCCCGTAGTAAGGCGAGATAGATTTCTGCCAGCTCATCAATCGTCGAACCCTTGTTAATTCGGCGATGTGCCTCACGTTCAAACTGAACAAAAAACGCCTGACGCATTAGGGTGGCATAGGCACCATCCAGTTGACCGAGCAAAAGACTCACTTTGGCTTGCGTATCACGTTCTTGAGAAAGCAGTGAATCCGAGAGTAATTGCTCTCCAAAAATCGATGCGGTTTCGGCCAAAGGCAGGGCGGAGTGGAACGTCAAAACGGGATGGTTCTCGGCCAACATGGCGTGAACGGCATGCCCAAGCTCATGGGCCAGGGTCGAAACATCTCGGACTTCACCCGTGAAATTCACTAACACATACGGAGTTTGCTTAGGACGGACGCTATAGCAAAAGGCTCCACCCATTTTTCCGGGACGGATCACCGCATCCAAATGTTCTTCACGAATAACCCGAGAAGCCAGGTCTGCGAGTTTTGGTGAAAAGTTTTGGTAGGCTTCCATTACCATGCACTTGGCACGAGAAAACGTATAGCGCTGTGTTTTAGCACTGTAAGGGGCATACAGATCGTATCGCTGAAAAGTTTTGAGCTTAAGAAGATGCCGTTTGAGGAGAAAGTACTGTTGAAAAATTCCAACATTCTTCCGGCAAGTTGTGAGAAGCACATCAACTGCTTGTTCAGGAAGATCATTGGCCATATTTCGAACGGCAATGGGGGAAGAATAGTGGCGTAATTGTAAGCCTTCATTGCCCCAATCTTGGACCAAGTGCTTATACAGATCTCCCAAGAGGTCTCGTTGCGCCCCATACACTTTAAAAAGCGATTGATAGGCTCCTCGACGAACGGATGCCAAAGGATGACGGACGTAACTCATCAATTGTTCACGGGTCAGTTGCTTGGTGCGGCCTTGATATTTGAGTGGAAAACTCAAGCTATTAGTGGTGACTCCGTACAAGGTTTCTAAGGCCTGTCGACCTGTCGTATTCTTGATGGTCACAATACGTTCTTCGGACTCACGTAACGTATGGCGTTTTAAACGTGTGAGGGTATTCAAGTAATATCGATATCGTGTGGCGCCTGAGGAAAGACGGCAGGCTTGTTTTGTCGAAAGGCTTTGCCACCACAGGTCAAAGAAAAGTAGGCGAGGGGAGAACTGAGCCAATCGACTCTGAACCTGATGCTCAAAGGCTCGTGCGGTTTGATTTTTTGTATTTTCCGCAAACCACAAAAACGCATATGCCCCAAGTATGTTCATCTGTTCCGTAATGCCCTCAACTTGTTTCAAGACGTGTTGGAAGGTCTGATGCGATATTTTGGAAGTGAGGCGATTCCGTTGTCCTTCAAACGCCGCAATACGAGATTCCAACTCTTTCTCGATTCGTCGTGAATCTTTCGTTGGATTGCGTAATAAATCTTTCAGATTCCAGGATGGCAAAATAGATGACATAATGACTCCTTTACCTTACCAATAAGTGAAAAACGCCTTAGCTGGGCAGGTTTAGTAGAATGGGGATATTGAGAATTAGGACAGAACCGATGTGAGAGCTGGTCTTGAATATTTGAGGAAAAAAGTATGGAGGCGTGAGGAATCGAACCTCCGACCGGCGGTTTACAAATCCGTTTCAACAAGAATGACTAACTCATTGAGATTGGTCTGGTTTCCCGCAAATATTTGTTTTTACACAACTTTTCTTCGATTCTATTGATTCTATTATTTCCATTAATTCCATCAAATTGAAAGTATTCTAGCACAAATTTAGCACAATCCTCCTCTTGTTGGAGTGCCCACAGAATGTTGAACCAACGTAATGTTGGGCTCTCTTCAGGTTGAGGAAAACCTCCCATGCCAAATGGCCAAAGAACTAGGATAGAGCATTCCTTCTATCAATTCATTCCTATTCGTCAGGCCAATAAAAGATCCCGACCCCTTTTTCGACCCTTTTTTATCCGTCTTTTAGGGGGTTCACTTCTGACAAATAAACCTGCTAGTCTTGACTCGCACTTGAAATTGCTGGGGGTAAAAAGTTAAAGGCTTTTAAGAGATTTTTAATGGCATCGACAATTAAATTCATGTAGAGTCTAGCGAAGGTTTTCAACTATCGAGAGGCAATCAAAGATTCCCGGCCTGAGTTAGCGAGATTCTGAAGATGATGAGGGAGAGTTGAGATGAAGCAGAAGAGCCGCGATTTATGCAAAGGCGAAGAATGTGGCAACCATGCATCGGGCTTTGAAGGTTCTTCAGTGAGACCTGGGGCCGGGAGTTCGCGACTCGTCATCTTCTGGGTGGCGCTTGTCGTCTGGGTCTTGTTCTTTGTGGCGCCGGCCTCTGCCCATGAGGGCCTAGACCCGGAAATTCAAGAAATTACCGAACAACTCGCCAAGAATCCCAATGATGTCGATCTACTGATTACACGCGCCTGGAACTATCGGAAAAACGGAAAGTTCATTAACGCTTTAGCTGATATTGATCGGGCCAATCGGTTGGATCCCGGTAATCAAGAGATTCTCCTTGAACGCGGTTTGACCCTCTCGGCATTGAGGCGGGATGTGGAGGCGGAAGTGGTTTTGGATCGTTTCTTGGATGAAGGGGCAGCGAAGGTTTCAGGAGGGATTGCCGCCAGGATCCTGGGCACCACCTCAGCCAGAATCTCCGAGAGAACCTCAGACAAGAATTTGTTGCTGACTGCCTTGGTGGAACGTGCGTATGTGCATTCGCGGATGAATAAGGTTGACATGGCCATCGAGGATTTCACCTCTGCGATTACCGTCCGTCCTTTGACCCCTCTCTACCTGTCTCGTGGAAAGCTTCAGGAATCGCTGGGGCAATTTGACCTGGCTGCAAACGGGTATCGCGAAGGGTTGGCCCGCGTGGGGAATGCCCTTCAGTTGAAAAAAGGCCTGATTCGGGTGTCTATAAAGCGGCAACAGTTTGACTACGCGTTGAAGTTGGTGGACCAGGAATTGGCCCGAGCGTCAGTGAAGACGGCATGGTACCTGCGCCGTGCAGAGATCTTAGACATGATGGGGCAAGAGGACGCTTCACGAATGGCCAAGGAAAAGGCGTTAACAGAAGCCAATCGGGTCTTGAGAAAGCGAACAACTGCACTCAATCGCCTCTTGCGCGGCAAAGTGTACATGGCCCTGGGTCAGCGGCCCGATGCCAGACGCGACCTTGAGTCGGCGGTGCAGATGGCGCCGAATTTGGATGAGGCCAGGGAATTATTGGGAATTCTTAAAGGGCAAGGGGAGTAAGCATTGGATATGAGAAGCGGGAGAAGGCCTACAGTCATGAAACACACACTGGCCTCATGGACTCGTGTGGGACAGAGCGTTGTTTTGGTGAGCTGCCTGCTCGTTGTCCTTCTGGGGGCTGCCGTGCCTGCCTTTGCTGCGCTGGTTCGTCAACCCTATCTGCAGTTGCCCACGCCGACTTCGATCACCATTATTTGGCGGACTGATGACTTGGCCTCCCCGGACGATAGCCGGGTGCAATATGGGGTGGATAACTCCCCCAACCCCTCCCCCTTAAATCAGACTGCCATCGGAACCACGAGCATCCCTGAATCCAATGCTGCCGTGAAGGATCGCCTCGTTGAGATTACGGGGTTAACGCCGAACACGAAATATTTCTACAACGTGGGGATAATGACAGGGGATGTTGT
>QIDY01000106.1 GCA_003228495.1 Nitrospirota bacterium | reverse complement strand
ATAACCAGGTCATCACCTATGATGAAGCCGTCAAAAGCCAATGGGCTCAAGTAGAAAACCAACTCCAGCGACGGTTCGAGCTTATTCCCAATTTGATCGAAACCGTCAAAGGGGTCGCCAAACAGGAAGAGAAAATTTTTCTCGGTGTCGCCGAGGCCCGAAAAGCCTATTTCCAGGCTGACTCTATTAATGCTAAAGCCAAAGCCGCCGGTGGAATGGAAGGAGCCCTTTCTCGCTTACTGTTATTGCGCGAAACCTATCCTCAGCTCAAATCCGATCAATCATTCCTCAAACTACAAGATCAATTGGAAGGCACCGAAAATCGCTTGTCCGTCGAACGCAAACGCTATAACGATGCGGTGCGCCAGTTGAACACATACATCCGCAAGCTCCTCGGAAGATTTTATGCCGGGTTAGCAGATATAGGCCAAGCCGAATATTTTGAAATCCAAGAAGCAGCCCGTGCAACACCAAAGGTCAAATTTTGATACACACACCATCTTTTACCATGTAGAGAGAGGATTGGAGTCATGGTAATAGGGTATTGTTAGCTGTGTGGCTCTCGTATGATACCCTGGCGGACATGCTGTGGGCATGTTGTCCGAGAAGGTTGACTGCCAACCGCCAACTTACGTCGGCATCTGAAAATAGCCATATGGATCAAAGTTGCGTTAAAACGGTTCTTCCTGTACCGTCATAGTTGAATCGACCGTCTCGTTAGACCAAGCCATTCTCCGGCCGTTCTGGCCGGTTTCGTTGCTCAAATCTCCGCAGACCGGCCTCGATAAAACCCGCGAGTCTTAAACAAAGTTGTCTATTACTGTGCTGTGTATCCAGTAAAGGAATTGCTTTCTATGCCTAATCAAAAACGTCGCAAAGACCTTCGCAATGTCGCGTTCATCGCGCATGTTGATCACGGAAAGACCACATTGGTTGATGCCCTCCTTAAGCAAACCGGCGCGTATGTTTTCAAGGAAGGCGAAGCCGTTATCATGGACTCCAACCCATTGGAGAAAGAACGCGGCATCACGATTTTTTCCAAGAATGCCTCTCTGACCTATAAAGATATTCGGATTAATTTAGTCGATACCCCGGGCCACGCTGATTTTGGCAGCGAAGTCGAACGAATTCTGAGGATGGTCGACGGCGTGTTGCTCTTAGTCGACGCCTTTGAAGGGCCTATGCCCCAAACAAAATTTGTCCTCAAAAAATCCCTGGAACTTCATCTCAAACCCATTGTCGTGATTAATAAAATTGATCGACCCAATGCCCGCCCAGAAGAAATCGTCAACCAAACCTTCGATCTATTTTGTGAATTGAATGCCACGGACGAACAACTCGACTTTCCCATCGTGTATGCCTCAGGGAAGGAAGGGCGAACAACGTTGGACTTAAGCGACCCTGCTGAAGATATGAAACCACTCCTGGATACTATCGTGCATCGGGTTCTTCCACCGGTTGCTGATCCTGAGCAACCCTTTCAAATGCTGGTCACTATGTTGGAGTATGACTCTTATGTAGGTCGCATCGCCGTCGGACGCATCGTCCATGGCACAGTAGAAGTGGGCAGTCCCCTTGTTGCGGTTAAACGAGATGGCAGAACGGCACGGGGAAAAGTCACAAAACTATTGTCCTACCAAGGCCTTGTCCGCATTGAAAGCGAATCGGCAAAAGCAGGAGACATTATTTCACTGGCCGGGGTGGAAGACGTACGCGTGGGCGAAACGCTGGCCTCCCCCCAAAACCCCACAGCCTTGCCGACTGTGAACGTGGATGAACCCACGATCTCCATGAACTTTTCCCACAATACCAGTCCCTTAGCTGGTAAAGATGGGGGACGATTTCTGACATCACGACACATTCGCGAACGTCTCGCCCATGAAGCGATGGTCAACGTCGGCATCAAGGTGGAGGAAGCCGATGGAGGCGAACGGTTCAAAGTCTCGGGGCGGGGGGAATTGCACCTGGCCATTTTAATTGAAACCATGCGCCGTGAAGGGTTCGAATTGGAGGTGTCCCCACCAAAAGTAATTTTGAAAGAAGTGGACGGGGTCACATTGGAACCTGTCGAAGAAGTGGTGATTGAAGTCGATCCCGGCTATCAGGGCAGCATCATCGAAGCTCTTGGCAGTCGGAAGTCCGATCTCAAAAATCTCCAAATTAGCGCGGTTGGGACCGTCCGCATGGAATTCCACATTGCCTCTCGCGCGCTGTTAGGGTTTCGCAGTGAATTATTGCGGATGACCAGGGGCACCGGTGTCATGTCACAGATTTTCCATGAATACCAATCATTTAAAGGTGACATTCCCTATCGTTCAGCCGGCGTCCTCATTTCTCATGGTCCGGGACAAGCGGTGGCCTATGGCCTCTGGGGGCTCCAAGACCGTGGAGAGATTTTCCTCCAACCTGGAGCTGATATTTACGAAGGCATGCTAGTCGGCGTCAACAATAAAGGCAACGACCTGGTGGTGAATGCCATTCGCGAGAAGAAATTGACAAATATCCGGGCAGCCGGGTCCGATGAAGCCATTCACCTCATTCCGCCACGGGACATGACGCTGGAATTTGCCTTGGAATTCATCGAAGACGATGAACTGGTCGAGGTGACTCCGAAGAATATTCGACTGCGTAAACGCTACCTCACCGATAACGAACGCCGCGCCGTCCGAAATAAAGCAAAACGGGCCTAATCTCTTTTGGCCGCACATCCACCCGACTTTTTCCCTTCCTAGGAACCTGGCCGCGATAAGACTGATCTACTGCGGTTGTGCTGGATTTGGCCAGATTCCCCGATCTTTTTCGTTCAATAGTCCCCACGATTCCCCCCCTCCCAACGACCGAAAAATCTGACTCAAGCTTACACAACCTCGCAACCATCACTAATCTCGGACAGGCTCCTGGGAATTAGGACTTTACCTCTTTTAGCTGTTTTACGTATAATTCAGGTCCTACCGAGAAGTTGGGAACGGCATGGGGGAAAGGCCGTTCACCCGAAGGCGATCTATCCCATCGTGGAGCAGGTATGAAAAATCATTTTTTTAAGGGGCATGGCTTGGGCAACGACTATATTGCCCTAGATCCCACTAAACTGTCGTTTAAACTTACCCCGCGGATCATCCGAACACTCTGTGATCGAAATTGGGGGATCGGCAGTGACGGAATTCTGGCGGTCAGCCCCTCAAAAAAAGCCGACTTTGGTTTGCGGATTTATAATCCAGATGGTAGTGAAGCCGAAAAATCCGGCAATGGATTACGCATCTTCGGGTGCTATCTCTACCATACTCGACAGACCAGGAAAAAACGTTTCACGGTCCAAACCAAAGGCGGACTCGTTGAAATCCACCTGGAACTAAATGGTCATGGGTATGTGGGCGGTGCCACCGTCGACATGGGAAAAGCCGTCTTTCAGCCCATTGCTCTGCCCTGTACCTTACGTGTTCCAGAATTGATCCAACAACCCGTTAAAGTCGCGGAACAATCCCTGCGCTTCACCGGAGTCAGCGTAGGCAATCCCCATTGTGTGATCTATAAAAAAGGGGAAAAACGGTGGACTCGCCAAGATTTGCTGGAAATTGGCCCTGAACTCGAGAATCACACAATTTTTCCCAAACGGACCAATGTACAACTCGCGGTCCCTACTGGTCCAAATGCCATCTCTATTCTTATTTGGGAACGAGGTGCGGGAGAAACACAGGCTTCAGGATCTTCGGCTTGTGCCGCTGCCTGTGCAGGAGTTCGGTTGGGGTTGGTCAAAAGTCCTGTTCGAGTCAAAGCACCTGGCGGCTTACTGGATATTACAGTGGATTCGCAATACAACATCACCATGAAAGGGCCGGTGATGGAAGTCGCTCGTGGAGAAATTAGCCCTGCGTTTATTCACAACCTCTGATCATTCTTGTCCCTCCCTTCCTCAACCTATCAGAACCTTACCCGGAAAACTTCCGTCTCTCCTCCTTCTAACCTAGAAATAGATGGAACAATACCCGTACGGAAACGTTGAAAAAAGCCGCCATCGGCGTTCCCTCCCTTCGCCGTAGCGGCTTCGCGCAGGCAGGTCGCCCTTTTGCCGTGCTCACATACTGAGAGTACGCTCCGCGCCCCAAATAACGGTTAGACCCTGCGGGATCTAGCAAGCGATTCGCGGCCTTCCTGGACGGACTTTTTTGACCATTCCCGTCGGCTGCTGATATCGATTTCTCCAAGGGGAGGTATTTGCCATGGGAGAGAGATATTCAACAGACCCCGTATTAAACCACGCCGTGTACCTCGGACATCAAAAAAGTGGTATGCCAATTTTCCTTTATGGTACAGAGATGACTATGCCTACTCTCTCAAGGCAAATTGTCTCCCACAAAACGGTCCTTTATGCCAGATCATTTATGTAAAATTCCAGACATGCCCTTTCAGACAGTGTCTAAATTCCCCCTCCTCGTCATTCCTGGTCTAATCTCCCCCTCTTCGTCATTCCTGCTAGCTTTTGGCAGGAATCTATCCTAGGATTTTTCAGATGGATCCCTGCCACAGACACGCAGGGATGACGAGAAAGAACACAGTAGGAATATGACAATCAGTGTTTTGTCGGTATAGACCGCATTCTCATTGTTTTCTGGCAATGTCCGTCATATGATATGCAAATTTTTCACATGAATCCTCCTATCACGGCCTAACCCCTCATGAAGAAACATTCCTATCCCATCGATACTATCATTTCCGAATTACGACAGACCTTCCATCGCCAGACCATTGTGCTCCTCACCGCAGAACCTGGAGCTGGGAAGACCACGCAGGTACCTTTGGCTCTTCTCCAGGAACCATGGCTTGAATCAAAAAAAATCATCATGTTGGAACCGCGCCGATTGGCAACACGGGCAGCCGCACGCCGCATGGCCATACTTTTGGGTGAATCGGTGGGAGAGACAGTCGGATACCGCATGCGGTTGGACACAAAGATCGGCCCCACTACAAAAATAGAAGTCGTGACGGAAGGGATTCTCACTCGCATCCTTCAAAATGATCCTTCCCTAAACGACTACGGCCTGGTCATCTTCGATGAATTTCATGAACGGAGTCTGCAAGCCGACTTGGGCCTGGCCTTGACACTCCAGACACAATCGTTTTTTCGTGAAGACCTTCGACTCTTGATCATGTCGGCCACTTTGGAAGCGAGGGTTCTGTCCCAACAATTGAAACAGGCTCCAGTGCTCACATGCGAAGGCAAGATGTACCCAGTTGAGACGCGTTACCTTGGATCATTCGAAAAAAGAGAATTCGCCCAACATGTGGCCAAGACCATCCTTCGTCTCCTTCTTATGGAACACGGTAATATGTTGGTCTTTTTGCCCGGGGCTGGAGAAATCCGAAGAGTGGAACAACAGCTGTCCGCTTTATCCCTTCCTCACCAAACCCTGATCGCTCCTCTTTACGGGAACTTGTCTTCCCAAGCCCAGGACCAGGCCATTGTACCGCCCCCGGCCAAATGGCGAAAAGTCGTTCTATCTACGAATATTGCGGAAACCAGTCTGACCATCGAAGGCATCCGCATCGTGCTTGATACGGGACTTATGCGAGTTCCCAGGTTCGATGCGCGGAGCGGCATGAGTCAATTAACCACTATTCATGTCTCCCAGCAATCCGCTGAACAACGGCGGGGACGAGCTGGACGGCTTGAAGCGGGATTGTGCGTACGATGCTGGGGTGAAAGCACGCAACGAACCTTACCGACACGAACTCCACCGGCAATTTTGGATGCCGACCTTACTTCACTGGCTTTGGAACTAGCCTTGTGGGGCATTCACGATCCGGCCGAACTTATGTGGCTGGATTCGCCACCAGCGGGAGCTTTCAACCAAGCCTGCCAACTCCTTCAATCCCTCGGCGCCTTGGATGCGGAAGTCAGAATTACCGAACATGGGAGGAGGATGGCCGATCTGCCTCTCCACCCCCGACTCGCACACATGATTTTACGAGGAATTTCCATGCAATTAGGAGCTCTGGCCTGCGATCTAGCGGCGGTATTAAGTGAAGGG
The DNA here is from genome assembly GCA_003228495.1 of Nitrospirota bacterium. Classification (GTDB taxonomy): domain Bacteria; phylum Nitrospirota; class Nitrospiria; order Nitrospirales; family UBA8639; genus Nitrospira_E. The sequence continues at coordinate 13,394 of QIDY01000106.1, read as the reverse complement.
AGTTTGTTGAAGGAAACGGGTTCACAAAAGCAGGCGGATCTTCGGATAATGATGGATACCTACTATAGGCTAGACTTTCGGAAGAAGGGCCCTGGAGAGATCCAACGTCTTCGACAAACTTCTCACATGTGGCAGCAGATACTCGGCATCCCAGCTCGTTCAGGAAATCAAACGTACAACATTGATCACATAGGAATTCTTCTGGCCTTGGCCTATCCTGACCGCATTGCCCAGCAACAAAACGATGGAAGCCGACGGTACAAATTGGCAAATGGCCGAATGGCGCGATTTCATCAGCCTGATCCGTTAGAAACTGAGGAGTACTTGGTCATCGCCGATCTTGACGGAGCACAACCGGTCTCGCGCATCTACTCGGCCACGCCCATCCATCAACACGATCTCCAAAAATATTTTTCGGATCACATTCAGACCAAAGAACATGTGGAATGGGATGGCAAGACAGAATCGGTCGTCGCACACCGGGAACGCCGGTTGGGAAAAATCATCTTCGAAAAAACCCGTCTACCCCAGCCCAATCCAAACTTAGTGATCACAGCGCTGCTGAATAGAATCCGAAGCTCTGGCATTTCCTGCTTACCCTGGACTAAGGACCAACGCCTTTGGCAAGCCCGGGTACAGTTTCTTCGGCGCGTGATGGGCTCAGAGCCAGGTTGGCCAGACGTGAAGAATGGCACACTCCTTCAGACACTTGAAATCTGGCTGGCTCCCTACCTTACAGATATCTCCAGTCTCGCCCAATTACAGCGAATAGACCTTACCTGGCCGCTGCAGGCTCATCTCTCACGAGAACAACAGCGCACCCTCGTCACCCTAGCCCCGACTCATCTAACCGTTCCTACCGGGTCACGCATCTCCTTAGATTACGAATCAGGCGAAATCCCAATCCTTGCCGTACGACTGCAAGAAATCCTCGGAATGACCGGCACCCCATTCGTCGCCAACGGTAAAGTGCCAGTGCTCATTCATCTGTTATCGCCGGCCCGTAGACCAGTTCAAGTGACACAGGATCTGAAGAGTTTTTGGAAAACCGGATATGTGGAAGTCAAAAAAGAACTCAAAGGCCGCTACCCCAAACACTTCTGGCCCGATAATCCCCTCCAAGCCCCACCCACTCGCGGCATCAAAAAACGAAAGATGAAGTAACGATCCCCGCCCAAAGGATGAGGCTTCCACGTTCGTTTTAGTAAAATTGTGGGTCCATCGAGGAGGCACTCACTCTCTCTAATGCTGGCTTTCTTACACTTCGGAGGGGCTATCATAGCGAAGGGTGATGCGTTCTTTACGGTGGAGCGCTTGTTGATCCCGTAAATCTTGCTCGAGCAGATAGCGCTGTCGCTGATATTTGGCCGTGCAGGACGCAACGACGGTTTTCCGCCATGTGTATAAATGAATATTCTCAACAAGGTTATTCAGATATTCCCAAAAGCTCTTTTCTTCATGGTAGCGACGGACACGGGTAATTTCACGAGTAAACACTTTCTTGCGCGCCTGTCGGCGGAAATGTTCGAGTTCTTTGTGATAATTCGCTTGCAATTGTTCGAGAGCGGCCAGAAGCACAGCGAGCTCATCGTGTTGTTGGGTAAGGAGTTGTCGTTTTTGGGGAGCCAGTTCCACACGACACCATCCTGGTGGGAAAGGCCCCTATTATAGCAAAAATCTTTGAAGCTGCCATGTACTGAGTGCAGTACACCCCGAGCATAAAACCCACAAGATATGGGGAGAGAGAAAAGATGGTCATTCTTTTCCTATTGGAATCGTTACTGGTGCCAGTTAGCATTCTTTTAAGGTGTCAGGAACCTTTTTTTAAATTTCCGCTTTCATATCGGCCAATTGATTATCATCAATCTCACTATCTAATAATTCTCCATTTTGAGGAATCTTTAGGTAGCATAATGGGAAATTTTTGGTGTCCAGGTTGTCATCTTACCCGTGTCTTAGGTCGCCTTTATCTGATATGGTGATTTATGCAGCGAAATCGCTTTGGCCTACTACAATTTCTCTTTTTCAACTCCGGATTTTGCGGAAGGATGCCCTATTCATGAACCAATGGTCGTTTATTAAATCTATCGGCTCATATGGTTTTCACCTCTCCTACATCATGGTTGCGTTCTGTTTCTCTGCATATGCAGCCGAACACATTGAGGGATTTCGTGACCTCAAATTCGGTATGACCCCAGAAAAAGTCAAGGAATTGGTGCCCTGTACAACCTCTGACGAATGTATATATGAACTTTCCAATAAAAATCGTTATGTGCATCTCACCTATGCCCTAAAGAGTACGTCTCCGGATTCCGAGGCCGAAGAAACCCCTCAGCTCGCCAAAATATCCATCGATATGGGGCAATATTCCGATGAATGGCATCAACAATTACAAAGGATTTTAGGGAATAGCTATCGGCTGACACATGACTTCACAGACGAAACCATGAAAGCTTTTCTTGCGCTGAAGTTAGAGGAATTGAATGCAGGCTATGAAGATGGGCAGGTTGTCTTAAAAGTGGTCCGTCGCCCGTTCGGCAATATGGTACTCAAGGTCGAGTATCAAAACACAACGCTCGCGACCGATTTCATTCGAGAAGCACAAACTCCTTTTTCAGCCCCACCTTAAGGTCGGAGATATTCCATGACTGTTCCGGAAACTCATTCTACTCATAGACGCAAGACGCTTTAAGAAGCTTCCCTCGGCAAGGAAGCAAGCTTTGGCATGAGAAGACGCGGATGCAACTTTCTTCCTCCAATAAACATTGAAAGCGGTAGCATCACCACTCCGGCTTTACGTTGTTGATGCATCAGCCGTCGCCAACACCGACGACATAGATCATGATCTTTCATCGAGACGGCCCGACCCAGTTTGCTCGAATGTGGATTCCGCCGTGGAGAGACAAAAACTTTGACTTCCCCTCGACATTCTGCACATTGACTAATTCTGATACTGTTTCCTTTTTCATTTTTTGAGAACCCCAATCCAATTCCATCAAAAGAGTTCTTTCGTTTTGGATTCTGTGGAGATCCATACTGATGGACAGGCTCGGTGGCTTCCAATCTCAGGAGTCGTCTCATGATATCCCTCCTTGAAATGTATGGGTGGTGGTATTCATCCTTCAAATCAGCAAAGGATGTGCCTAGTCCACATGAGACCACCTGACCACCTGCTAATGTGTGGGAAAAAAGAAAAATCCTCAAAGAATAGGGAAAGTCGAATCAACCCATGCCGAAGATATGCGTCTCGGACAGGACTGCACAGAAGGATTCGGCTCTCAAAATTTTGACAGGAAGTGGGGACTATTGACAGAGGATAACAGAATCCCATCCATCTCTATGAGCTAGACCGAAAAAACACCTCTCAGGATTGTCCCCACGTTGCCTGATTAGACTGGCACTCTCTCCGAAGCGGACTCATTCAAAATGAGCCAATACAATCCAAGATTTTGAACCGCTTGTGAAAATTCCTGGAAGTCCACTGGCTTGCGCACATAACTGTTCGCCCCTAATTGATAGCTCTTCACAATATCCTGTTCTTCTTTAGATGAGGTGAGAACCACCACAGGCAAGAATTTTGTCCTATCATCTGCACGCAACCGCCGCAAGACTTCTAGACCATCGATTTTAGGCAATTTGAGGTCCAACAAAATGATCTGCGGCATGAGGTTCATATCCCGCCCGGCATGGGCTCCTGTCCCGAATAAATATTCCAATGCCTCGACGCCATCACGCGCAACCACAACTTCATTCTTTATATTGTTTTTCTTTAACGCTCGCATGGTCAACTCTTCATCATCGGGATGGTCCTCTACTAAAAGAATCACTTTGTTCGTCATGATATCCTCCTTGGTTGTGACTATAACGTAAAATGAAAGGTAGCTCCCTCGCCAACCGCACCCTCCGCCCAAATTTGTCCGCCATGGCGTTGGATGATGCGATGCACAGTTGCCAACCCTACCCCCACGCCGGGATATTCAGTATAGGAATGCAGTCGTTGAAACGCACCGAATAATTTATGGACATAGGCCATATCAAACCCTACACCGTTATCTTTCACGAAAAACGCTGCCTGCCCCTTGTACTGCTCATGGCCAAATTCAATGCGAGGCGTTTCTTGTTGACAAGTGAACTTCCACGCATTGCCTAACAAATTTTCCAAGACTGCCCGAATCAATTGTGGGTCCGCTGTTGCAAATAGATTTTTTTTCACGACATATTCTACGTTTCGTTCAGGTTCAATTTTCTGCAGATCCTCCAAAATGCCATGCACCATCGCGCTCATGTCCAATGTTTGAGTATGAATTTCCGCGCGCGTCAGCCGCGCTAAATTCAACATGGCATCGATAAGCTTTGACATGCGCTGACTCGCGGCTCGTACCCGACGCAAATAACCTCGCCCCGTCTCATCTAATTTCTCGTCATAGTCATCCATCACCGCCTGGCTGAATCCATCGATTCCTCGCAACGGCGCGCGAAGATCATGGGACACGGAATAACTAAAAGTTTCGAGTTCTTTATTGCTGGCTTCCAACTGAGCTGAGCGTTGCACTAGTTGCGCATTCAGATTTCGAATATCATCTTCCGCCCGTTTCCGCTCAGCGACTTCCCGAATGAGTTCCACATTCGAGGAAGCCAATTTACTCGTTCTTTCTTGCACTCGTTTTTCCAAATTATCTCTGGCTTGACGAAGCGTCTCTTCTGCCGATTGCCGTTCATGAATTTCTACGGTCAAATGTTTATTGACTTCGCGCAATTCATGTGTACGATTCTGGACCTGTTCTTCTAATTCACCTGAGACTCGACGAAGTTTCAAGACGACTAACCCAAACCCTCCCAGCCACAACATGACCAAGGCCCCCATCATCCTGTAAGAATCGCCCCAGTTCATGCCGGTCATGTTCTCTAACGAGTTCAGTGGGTAGACGATTTCCACTATTCCCCCAACTTGTCCGACTTGCCAATCCCGTTTTGGACTATCAGCGTTCTCGTTATGGCAATTCACACATGCCTGTTGCATACGTCCGGCCGTGGCAAAACGCAATGAATGACGACCATCAACCTGTTCGACACGATAAAAGGACTGTTCAGGATATTGATTCAAAAATTCCCAGGCCTCACGTTGAAATGAATCCATCAATTGACCAAGATCTCCTGCTTGAGGAAACGGATACGCACTGAATAAACGTACACGCTCCCCGGGCCTCCCCGAGACCAATTGACCACCCAAATTCCAGCTTAATAGAGCAGGCAAGGGAATGGCTCCTTCTGTCTCTCCATAGGTTCCCGAAGGCTTGATCCCTTGGGCATGTAGCCGTTGGACGACTTCGATTGCATAATATTCCCGCATTTCACTCAATTCCCTGGTATACGTGTCAGCACCCCGAAGAGCAATCACTCCTACCATTTGCGCTTTCAATTGAGAAATATGCAAATAAATAACAAGCAAACAAAGTCCAAACAGTCCGCTGAGCACCAGAATAATATGTTTATGGAGGACAGCTAGTAGCCCTACAGCCTTTTCGACAATTGTTTTCCCTATGCCGAATGTCTGCAGCTGCACATCTTTCTCAAGCGTCAAATCCGACACAAATCTCTATCCTGGCTAAGCCTCAACACACGAATGGAAATATTCCCCTGATCCGGGCAATCCTCTGAACTACTCTATCGGGTTATTTCCGACAGAAATTTAGTACGCATCCCCTGACAAAACAGAGCTATATTGCAGGAATTCATAAAGAATGGTGCTAAATTCCATTTAACGAGCAAATCATTTTGCCGAAAATTCGATGCTAGGAGCCTGTCCGAGATTAGCGATCGTGACGAGGTTGTAGCTGAAGTGAAAAGTGAGAAGGTTGAAGTGAAAAGGGAAGAGTACTAGGCTCGCCACTGGCACGTTCGACTCAACAACAAAAGGCAATCTTTTCAAAAGTTACTCAATGGATATTTACACCGGGGCTTGGTTTTGCAAAGCCACGGCAAGCATGACATCTTCGACTTCCGTTGTGTTCACAACGCCGACTTCATCTGTTTCAGAAGACTCCAGCTCTTGATCTTCTTCATAAGATTGGCGCACATCTACGATCTCAATGTCCAGCTTCGCGTCGGGGTATAATCTCCGCAAATCCCACTCCGTAATCCATCCCCTCACATATTCACGCATCCGCGTACTGGATAATTTTTCAACGGCCGAGACCGGAGGAGGACTCCAACTATAGGCTGTGCCATGTAACCCTCGAAGGCGCTCATATAAGGCATCAACCATGGGTCCATAGGGCCGAATGAGCATTTCACTCTCTTCTTCGATAAGACGGATGCCTTGGAGAGCCGTTCGTGCAAGAGTGGCGGCCTCTCCCGTTTCCCCTTCTTGACGCAACTGTTCGATTTTCTGTGTATCCTGCTTTTCATCCAACACGACACTTTGAAAATCATCCGTCAGCGCAACGATACCTGCAATTCCCGGGCAAACAGCGTCCGCCAAGACCCCTAGCCATCGAGCAACTTCGGCATAGGATTTTGTCCGTTGCTTGAAGGAATAGCGGCCAATAATTTCCGCTTCGTCGATAAGAAGAATCCAGCCCTTGTAACCGGCAGCCATGATCAATCGTGAAACAAATTGAAAACGATGCCAGGCCAATTCCTGTACCGTTACTTTTTCAAAGTCATAGGGCTTCTCAGGAGAACATCCCTGGAGATACTTTTTAAGTTGGCCATTAGCCAACGGGTCTCCCGCCCAAAACCGGATCATCCGATGGCTAAGTTCAGGATCATTAATCATCCGTTCGTACAAATACAACGTGGCCGCAAACCGCGCATCACATCCCCCTTCATGCCGATGAACCCAATCATATAATTCGGCATACTGAGGACTTTGAAAATTCAATTCTCCCGCCACGTCAGTTAACGCATCCCCTTGCTTGCCCGGCACGATGGCATCGTTAATGGCTGATCGAAACAGCGTGGCCACATTATAAAATGGTGTTTCCTTACTGATCACGATCGGACTACATACGAAATTTTGTTCCAGAGCTATATACTGTAAGCCTTTTAAGAGATGCGATTTCCCACTTCCAAATCCCCCTTCAACCACCAAACCTTTCGTGGGGATCCCCTTGGACGCCTGGCTATCCATTTGGTGCAGCAGTCGTCGGAATTTCCCCTCGAGGTCAGGCTGATGACTGCCCAAGACTTTCACGACATCCTGATTTGGCACGCCGGATCGTAAAGCCTCCATCACCCGCTGATGGCTCACATCCCCGTTGGCCATGGCCGGCTGTTCATCAGCTTCGGCAGAACCTTCTACATTTTCTTGACCATGGGCAGAACCGGACAATCGAATCAACGCCCCTAATGGATTTTGATATTGCCGATCACGGACTTCATCCCAAATTCGCAGTTTCAACGCTTCATACCGGTTAAGCCCTCGACGTACATCCGTCAAAAATTCCGGAGGTACGGACACCACCAACAAGAGACTTTCCAGTTCATCCGTCCCATCAATAAATTGTCGCAACATTTCGTACGCATCAAGTGTCGCCGAGACGCCATAATACAAGCCGTCGGGAGTGGTCGGTTTTTTACTTTCTAAACATCGGCTCAAATCCAAAGAAACAACCAATCCGGTTTTGCCAACCAATCGTAACCACCGAGATAACGACGCAAACATGTATCGAGCATTCGTCCGGACGATTTTCTGGAAAATAAGAGCCTCTTTTAACGATGAGATCTGACGCAACTCCCCACATAACCAGGCTTTCACCTGTTCGGTCATAAACGGACTGTCCGATCCGGAATCCATTTGCCCCAAGCAGAGGCGAATCATCGCCATCCGAAATTCTTGACACATGTGCGTATCACGGTAAATTGACCGTTCCAACCAGCTATTCAAATCCCGCCGCAACAATGGTTCAGCTCGTTCATTCATGCGAGCTACTCCTGCTAGGCAAAAATCCTCTTTGCCTTCTGGAATCTGATAGCCATTTTCTTGGAGCAACCGCCGCACGAATTGTGAAGCCAACGCATCCCATGGAATCCGGCGCGCCACTTGATGGAAAAACTTGTCCATCATATGAATCTTTGTCTCTTCAGCATCAACGCTGACACAGGCATATTGTTCTTTCTCTGCCAGAGCGACCAATTGTTTCTTTACCCATGCGCGATCAGTATCGGAAGGCGACACCACAAATTTCACCGACGATCCGCCCTGCCCAACAAATCGTTGGAGATATTCTTGTCGAATCGTCTGAAACCATTCCTGAGGCTGTAACTCCATAACGCGTATCCTTATAAGTTTGGATAATTTAGGAATGCTTGGAACACTTCTTCATGACTTGAAGGCACGGGCCGAAGCCCCATTCAAGCCAATCATCGGACATGGATGGTAAGACTAAGGAGATTCCGCCAGAGCAGGTTGTAAGGCTTCTTCCTGTGAACCTTCCAACTCAATATCTTCCGAATAATCCTGTTTGATCTCCGTCAACTCGATTTCAACCTGCCGGGCGGGATCCAATCGCTTGAGGTCCCACTCGGTAATCCATCCCTTCACATATTCACGCATTCGAGTGCTGGAAAGGCGCTCAATCGTCGGCACCTGTGGAGGATCCCAGCCATAGGCCCCACCATGAATCGCGCGGATTTTGTGATAAATATCTTCAACCAATTGGTCGTACGGACCCACCAAGGGAATCCGTTCGCACTCGATCAATCTCATGCCTTGTTCGGCTTGACGAGCCAGCACCAAATCCGTCTCCGATCCTGTTTCCCGTAACTTTTCCGAAACCTTCTCCCGATCACCCTTTTCATCCAAAATGGCGCTTTGGAAGTCATCGGTCAAAGCCATCACTGCGGCCAACCCCGATTTATACCCAAGATCCGCAAAACTCGAAGCTTCCAGACGCCCTAACCATCGGGCTAGTTCCGCGTACGATTGTGCCCGTTGCTTAAAGGAATAGCGGCCAATTATTTCCACTTCATCGATCAACAAAATCCATCCGGAAAACCCAGCGGCAATCATAAGCCGTGATACGAATTTAAACCGCTGTAATGCCATTTCCATAGGCGAGACGCGATCAAAGCGATATGACGCATGGTCATCACAAGACTTGAGATACCGTTTGATTTCGGCATCCGTCAGTGGATCACCCGCCCAGAAACGAATCATTCGATGACTCAATTCCGGATCATTCACCATTCGTTCGTACAGAAATAATGTGGCTGCAAACCGTCCGTCAATTTCCCCACCTTGGCGGTGCACCCATTCATAGAAATCTGCATATTGAGGGCTCTTGAAATTCAAATCGGCCGCCACCTCGGCCAAAGCATCTCCACGTTTTTGAGGAATATCGGCCGCGCACACGGCGGCACGGAACATCAACGCAGGGCTATACAACGGCGTTTCTTTACTAATCACGACCTTGCTACAAACAAACCGGGCCTCCAAAGCCATATGCCTGAGCGATTCCAGTAAATGCGATTTACCTGTACCAAACCCGCCTTCCACTAACATCCCTTTGGTCGTCCACCCTTTGTGGATGCTATCCTGCGCGTCCTGCAACATCTGCTGAAATTTGGATTTCACCGTCGGCTGAGGACACCCCAAGGCCTTTACAGCCCCAGGACTTGGCACCCCCGCCCGGAGAGACTCGATTACCCGTTGATGCTGGACATCATTTTTCCGACTTCCCACTCGCGCCATTACCTGATTGTCCTCGAATTGTTCCCATTGCTCGGTTAACCGAATCATCGGCGCAAAAGGATTTTGGCGAAATTTATCCCGTACATCATCCCAAATGCGCAGCTTCAAGGCTTCATATCGATTCAGGCCAAGACGTTGGTCGGAAAGAAAAGTCTTCGGTGTCACCACCACCAACAATAATCCCTCCATGTCGTCACTACCATCGATAAACTGCCGCAACATTTCATAGGCATCCATCACCGCGGATGGCGAATAACTCAAGGATGTGGACCCCGCTCCCTTACCAGCCAGGAAGGCTGAAATATCAATCGTGACCACAACGCCCGGCTTTCCTGTGAGACGCACCCAATGCGCAAAAGAGGCAATCAAATCCCTGGCATTGCTGCGTGTAACTTTTTGGAAAATGAGCATTTTTTTGAGAGCAGCCATTTGTCGCAACTCTCCGCGCAGCCAAGATTGAATGTCTCCGGCTTCTTTGGATTGACGCCCTGACTCATCCATCTGAGCCAAGCAAAGCTGAATCATCGCCAAACGAAATTCCCGACACATCTGGAAATCTTGAAACAAACTACCTTCTAACCAGGAATTCACATCCCGTTGAATTGTCGCTTCATCACAATGATTGAGGGACGCTAAAGCCGACCAACTACATTCCTCGCGTCGTTCCGGAATTCGATGGTCATTGTCCTGAAACAATTTTTTAACAAACGCAAAAGCCAGGGCCTCCCAATCAATGTGCTTGGCCATGTCCTGAAACAACAAGTCGATAAGTTGAACTTTGGTCTGTCGAGAATCGGCCTCAATGGTGACAAAGCCTTCCTCCCTGGCCAATTCCCCGACTCCTGAAACCACAGCCTTGGTGTCCCGCGCCTCCTCAACTACGGCAAACTTCACCGCCGATCCTCCTCGGCGAATAAACCCTTGGAGATAGGCAGTTTTGAGAACTTTCAACCATTCCTGTGGTGACATAATACTTCCCTTCAATATCCTTTTACTCTGCTTCGTCTTGTCGGCTCCCCCTAGGGAAACTTAAATGACAAGCTTCGCGTGGTTATCCCGTTTTGACAAAGGAAATTCCGTAATAGGTTTTTTCTCGTCCTCCCTGCGCAATCACCGTCAACGTTTTAGAAACATCGCGCACACCCGTGCTCGCATGAAAATTTGCACGATGAATATTTTTCGTCGTAATCGTTCCACTTTTATCCAGCAAATACACATCACGACCAAACTCTTGCCTCGTATATTCACTAGCTTGCCACGGCAATAACGTCAGCAATTGATACAGCTCCAAAAGAGGGATGACCGTCCCTTTCCCAATCAAATGCTTCCCGCGACCTGCCACGACAATGGAATAGGCGGTATACAGCATTTCCAAAAAGGCGTTCGGCTTAAACCGCAAGGGTTTGTTTTGCACGTCCTTCAGCCGTTTGACGAGCACCGATGGACGCAACCGACTTTCCCGCATACGGTCAATGGACACGGCCCGTTCTTTATGTAAAATTTTCAAAAGAACGGGATAGGAAAATAAATACCCATCATGTTCATAGAGATTCACGCCCATTTGTTGGGCAGTAGTCAGAAGTTCCTGACGAAAGTCTTCTCCGGAAAGATAGCTGGCTTCATCAAAATTGAGCCGTTCTTGGGTCTTCACAAAATCACATCCCAAGCCCAACGTCGCTGATTTACCTTCCTCAAGGAGTTTGCGAAGCTTGCCAAGGTCGCCCACCTTCGCAGCATCTTTTATCTTTTTAAACGACGCCATCACCTGTTTCGTCGTTTTCACCAGATCCCCGGCCTGTTCTTCTATGGCAGCTAACGCCTGTTCCAACCTTCCAGATTGGGGTAGCGCTAAGGATGGATTATCGGTCTCGACGATTTCCAACACACCCGTCGCCGACTCGGAAACACTCGACTCAGACATATCGATCATATCCTCCAGGGCACATGAGATTCTTCTACGCACAATGTCTGGTATCCTACGCACAGATAATGCGCATCTGACATGTTTATGAGAGAGTTTTCGGCATGCCCAAACAATTTCTTAATATTTTCAGGCTATTGGTATTCTAGGCATACGAAAAACAAAAAGTGTTGTACTGAGTATGCCTCTTCGCTTACTTCTAACCTAAGTTACCTTACGATTGAAACACCGTGTAGGCTGAGATAGGGAGTGAGGGCAGAAAAGAGAAATGGATCAGACGCGACCATTCGCCGTCATCACGGGGGCCTCAAAGGGTATCGGAGCCGAATATGCTCGAGCACTTGCAAGCCAAGGCTATGACCTCTTATTGGTTGCGCGGGATAACACGCGCCTTGAGACATTGAGCCAAAACCTACATCGTGTCTATCAGAGAGACATCTGGACCGAATCGTTTGATCTCACCCAGCCACAGGCAGCAGCAAGGCTCTATGATGTCGCTCGTTCGTACAGACCACAGGTCTCCCTACTCATCAATAATGCAGGCTTTGGCCTATACGGAGATTTTGCGGACATGCCGCTGGCAAAAATTCGGGACATGCTCCAGCTACATATCCATACCATTGTGGAAAGCACCAGGTTATTTCTGCCGGACATGTTGGCTCGAAAACAAGGGGCAAGTATTACTGTGGCCTCGGCTGCCGGATTCTTTCCAATTCCATACATGACCGAATACGCCGCGACCAAGACCTTCTTGATTGCCTTCTCGAAAGGACTCGCACGAGAAACCCAAAACCAAGGGGTCACGATACAAGTCTGCTGCCCAGGCTTTACCCACACAGATTTCCATCGGTCTGCTGGACACCAGCCAAAGCAGGTCTTCTTTGCGCAATCGGCGAAACAAGTTGTTGAAAACTCTTTACAAGCCCTTAAATCCAAACGCACTCTGGTCACAATAGGTTGGCAAGGTCGCCTGGCTTTATGGACAAGTAAAATCGTTCCCCGGAAAGTCCTCATAGCCTTGGCAGGCAAATTCGTCAAACCACCGCCTCCCGGCTAAACACCATATAATGCACGATAAACAAGGAGAACCCCATTGTTGCCTCTCCCATCTTCACACCACCTCTTGGCGATATCCATAATAAGCCTGTTCATCTTTTCAAGCGGATGCGCCGGGCCGCGCCCAATCTTGTACCCTAACTCTCATCTCAAGCAGGTAGGACAGGATCAAGCGGATGGCGACATTGAAGAATGTCAGCAGCTGGCAGAGGACTATGTGCCGGACAATGACACCGCAACCGTTGCCGGGAATACCGCTATCGGAGCTGGAGCGGGAGGCGCCACAGGTGCAGTGGGAGGAGCAATCAGAGGAGCAGCTGGCTCCGGAGCCGCCATTGGTGCAGCCGTGGGGGCCACAATAGGGTTGCTTCGTGGACTTTTTCAAACCACTCAACCCACTCCGACATACAAAGCTTTTGTGAACCGCTGCCTTAATGAACGCGGCTATGAGTCCATTGGCTGGGAATAGAAGGGAACAGACTTTTCCTTCAGCAAGATCTTTCGTGTGCGATTACTTCGAAATTCAGATAGCATAAGCCGGATCAAACAGAATTTGTGGTTCTGGCCTCATAGCAATATCTAGTTTTATTGGAAATGGATCTTGCGATTTTCCAGTTGAGAAGCGTTGGTCGGTGAATGAATTGCTCCTTGTTTTACCAAACTCCCGTTTCACCGTGATTTTCTGTGTTGCCGGGTTTCGGCCCGGCAACCGAGCCCCTTTTG
>QIDY01000153.1 GCA_003228495.1 Nitrospirota bacterium | reverse complement strand
CCATAGGGCACCACAGCCACAAGGGCAATGAAAATGGTTGACAGAGCTCCTCCTCGAGCCAGCACGGCAAGACCTTCTTTGAAGGACCATGAAGTTAGCCTTTGGTTGAATCTCTCAGTCTTCTGAAACATCCTATTTTCGAACCGCATGCCCCACAGATACACCAGGCAAATTAACCCTATTCCTCCCATGCTGCCTTCAAAGACGACAAGCAATCGCCATTTCTCTAATTGTGGATCGGTTAACTGCTGAAATTGGCGCTGCAGATTTTCTCGTAAAGCCTTATCACCAGATTGGCTGGCTAGCCGTTTGGCCAATTGAAAATAAAACCAATTGGCCGGAACCTCTTCAGCCAACTGCGCTTGTAAGATTTCAAAATCAGTACCTACTGGGACATTCCCCAGATACACCACTTCGAGGAGCCGCCAAAATATGGGAAACGGATGGCTTTCTTGACTCCACACCGCCATCAACGCCCTAAGATCTCTTCGCGACTCCGCTTCGCCATAAAGTATGCCTAAATACAATTCATCCAATGGATTTTGTCCTTCCTTAGGCAATTCCGCATACCAAAGACGAAGCTGTTCTCGGGTATCACCGTCTTCTCCCCATAGATGAAACATGGTTTGTTCAAAGGCAGAAAGCTCAGAGAGCCGAGATTCGAAACTCAACATGCGACTGGCAAGTCGTTCTAAATCACGGCTCGCCGTTGCCGGGTCGCGGTACCCCTCAGAAAAAGACACACTCCAAAGAAGCAAGGCAAACCCACACATACAAACCATAATACAAATCGCCGTCAGAGTGGGAGAAAAGTGGATTTCTCTTTGAGGATCCCGTTCAAAGTCCGGAAATAAATTGGAAGGTTGAGACAAATCAATCATGGCACAGCCAAATCCTTAGCAATTACATCTCCACCTTAACGCAGTTATTGGATACAATACAGATATGGGCTATTGGATCATCTTGGAGGAACAGACTGGTGTGGAATTTTTTAAAACGAAATCGAAATAGCCATAGTACAACACAGGACATCGGGCCATATTCCAATTACCGGATGGCTGTACGCTTAGAGCTTACGCAACGAACAGGCGTCTTTGCGCAATTGGCCAACGCCATGGCCGAGGAGGGAGCAAGCTTGGGGGCAGTAGACATCGTCTCCGCCACACGTACCAAGGTGATTCGAGATATCACGGTAGATGTCCAAAGCGAAGAACACGGTGAACGTGTAATCAACCGGCTGAACGCACTGCCAGATATCCGTGTAATCGCTTCATCGGACCGAATTTTCCTCATGCATTTGGGAGGCAAAATCCGCGTCGAGAGCAAATTCCCCATCAAGACACGAAATACCTTATCTATGGTCTATACTCCTGGGGTAGGACGCGTCGTCAAATCGATCGCCCAAGATGAACAACATGCTTATACCTTCACCAGTAAAAGCAACAGTATCGCGATCGTCACGGATGGATCGGCCATCTTAGGCTTAGGCAATCTTGGACCTCTCGCAGCCCTTCCGGTTATGGAAGGCAAAGCTATGCTTTTTCACCAATTTGCCGGCATCGATGCTTGGCCTTTGTGCTTGAATACGCAAAATTCAGAAGAAATTATTCAGACAGTATTGGCGATTTCCCCAACATTCGGGGGCATCAATCTCGAAGATATCAGCGCCCCACGATGTTTTGAAATTGAACAACGGCTTCAACACGAACTCCAGATTCCGGTTATGCATGATGACCAACATGGAACTGCCGTAGTGATTCTCGGTGCCCTTCTCAACGCTTTAAAAGTCGTTGAGCGCCCCATCCAGGATATCACTGTGGTCGTTATCGGATTAGGTGCCGCAGGAATCGCCTGCTGTGAATTGTTGTTGGCAGCTGGAATCACCGGGCTGAGAGGCTGCGATAAACAGGGTTGGGTCTTAAACCGACCGCTCACAGAGTTGCTTCCTCAACGCCATAGTCTACGTTCGCTCATTCAATATGATACTCCCACGGGAACGATCCAAGATGCATTACAAGATGCCCATGTGGTGATTGGCCTCTCTACCGCAAACGTGTTGAAATCAGAGGATCTGGCGTTAATGGCGAAAGACCCTATCGTGTTCGCCCTGGCAAATCCCGACCCGGAAATTTCTCCTGAATTGGCCATTCCTTATTGCCGTGTGTATGCCAGCGGTCGATCGGATTACCCAAACCAATGTAACAACCTTCTGTCATTTCCTGGCATATTTCGCGGAGCCTTGGATGTACAAGCAAAATCCATAAACGAACCCATGCTGCTAGCCGCGGCACAAGCCTTATCCAGGATTGTTCCAGAATCAGCATTGAGCGAGGAATATATTCTCCCCAGCGTGTTTGACAAACAGATTGTACCTAAAGTCGCAAAAGCCGTTGCCCAGGCAGCTATCGACAGTGGCATGGCTCGACGAACAAAGAAAGAAACCGAGGAAGGAATGGAAAGATGACAGATACGCAAAGTATAACGGGCTCGATACTGCCATTACGATTTGAAAACTCTCCAGAGAAGGATGCCTATTCCAAGAGGCCAGAGATAATAGGAAAATAAATAAAAATGATTGTGACGGACTAACCGTAGAGTCACGCCAATCGACCAATACCCCACAACCGCCGCGACTCCCATCCCCACCACATACGTTCCAATTGCTTCATGAGATTGTCCAAAGACTTTCACCACTTCCAAAAGCGTGGCGCCAACAATCGCAGGAATAGAAATCAATAAGGAAAATCTTGCGGCAAGTTCACGATCTAATCCCAAAAAAATCCCCCCCACAATCGTGGACCCTGACCGAGAAATTCCTGGAAGCACCGCAGCTCCCTGAATCAATCCTATCAACAATGCATCCCAAGGCCTCATTTCTCGCGCAGTACGAGCGGGTGTCCCGCCTCGAGCCACCCACAAAATTACTCCAGTCACCAAGAACATCGACGCTACCAGGGAAGGCTTGGCCAATATTGCGAATCCGATGAATTCCACACTTAATCCAATAATCGCCGTAGGTACCGAGGCCAATAACACATAATGAATCGTCTGGCGTTCACATCCTTGGAACATACTGCCCGGTTCAGTCGGCAACCCCACATACCCTCTCCCCAGCGTGAGAAGATCTTGTCGAAAATACAGAAGAATAGCCGTAACCGTCGCCATATGCAGCATGACATCATAGAGCAAATGTTTCTCGCTGAATTGCCCAAACCACTGTTGTGCCAGAACTAAATGCCCTGAGGAGGAGACTGGAAGAAATTCGGTGAGTCCTTGTATGACAGCTAATATGATTGCTTCAACATATCCCATGAATTAGGCGAGTATCCACTTCCTGTTTGGGAAAAGATCGTAGGAAATCACAGATTCGGCCCCTTCCATTGTGCGACAAAATCCCGAACGCCTTCTTCCCAAGGGGGCAAAGTTATGGAAGGATCCTGCAACGAAGTCAAGACCGCATAGCCAGGGCGTGGAGCGGGTAACGGATACTCCGAAGTCGGTATGGGCATAACGGCGGTTTGGATTCCACGAGCCTGATAGAGGGCTTTGGTGAAATCATACCAACTTGTCCCTCCAGATCCTGCCAGGTGATAGGTCCCAAACGCGTCGCTTTCAAGTAAACGAGACACCGCCTGAGCTAAATGTGGAGCAAAGGTTGGAGAGCCGAATTGATCATTCACCACCCGAACCTGTTTCTGATTAGCCAAACGTAATATCGTTTGCGGAAAATTTTTTCCGCCAAGTTGGTAGAGCCACGATGTTCGAACAATAAAATGCCGAGGGTTTCCCTTCTGCACTTCTTCTTCTCCGGCCAATTTGCTCTGCCCATAGACCGAAAGAGGGTTGGGACGATCAAATTCATGGTAGGGACGAGATTGCTGACCATCGAAGACATAGTCGGTAGAGAAATGCACGAGAGGAATACCAATTTCGTTTGTTGCTAGTGCCAAGTTTCTTGGTCCCAATGCATTCCCACGGTATGCAGCCTCATGATTGGTCTCAGCTTGATCAACCTGTGTGAACGCGGCAGCATTCAGAACCATATCCGGACGTATATGATTCAACGCCTTTCGAACATGCTCAAGTTGACCAATATCCAGTTCCTGAATATCCCAAGCAACCACCTCATGATCGACAAATTGGGCTTGTAGTGCCTGACCCAATTGCCCTTGCGCCCCCGTGATCAACAGCTTGTGAATATTCATCTTTGATAGTCAGGAAGTTTGTTCCACAAGGCTTTCAAGGATTGTCCTGACATATCTTTGGGCGAAAGAATCGGGGATTCCAACGACCACTGAATGTCGATTTCAGGATCATTCCAAGCAATCGTGATCTCGTCCCCTGGCACATACACATCTGTACATTTGTACTCCACCTCGGCGATGTCCGAAAGGACGCAAAACCCATGGGCAAACCCAGGAGGAATATAGATTTGCTTAAAATTTTTCGCCGTCAAGATCACGCTTTCCCAAGAACAAAAGGTGGAAGAACCACGCCGGATATCCACTGCCACATCAAAAACTTCTCCTCTGGTCACTCGCACCAATTTACCTTGGGGGCGTGACATTTGGGCATGCAGCCCACGAAGCGTCCCTCGAACCGATGAGGAACAATTATCTTGCACAAATGATAAAGGAATGCCTCCGTTTTGATACTTATCAGCATGGTATGTTTCCAAAAACCATCCACGCTCGTCTTGATAAACATCCGGCTCAATTATAAGAACACCCGACAATCGGGTCGTCAAAAATTTCATGAGAGTTTAGTTATGTTGGCTATTCACCAAATTCAGCAAATACTGTCCATATCCATTGTCTTTCATCCGTGCCGCTAACCTCAACACATCACCCGCTTGAATATATCCCATGGTGTAGGCGATTTCTTCCGGACAAGCCACCATTAAGCCCTGGCGCTCTTGCAACACCTGAATGTATTGTGCAGCTTGCATGAGGGACTCGTGCGTACCTGTATCCAACCACGCTATTCCGCGACTCAGCACTCGGACCTGGAGTAATTCCTTTTCTAAATAGGTTCTATTCACATCGGTAATTTCTAGCTCACCTCGGGCCGAAGGTTGGAGCGAGTCGGCAATTGACACCACCCGATTGTCATAAAAATAGAGTCCCGTCACCGCAAATGATGATTTGGGATGAAGGGGTTTTTCTTCCAAACTCGTGGCCTGGCCTTGATCATTAAACGTCACCACGCCATAACGTTCCGGATCGCGAACTTGATAGGCAAAGACTTGAGCGCCCTCGCTCTGATTCGCAGCTTCCTGCAAATAGCCTGACAATCCATGTCCATAAAAAATATTATCCCCAAGGATAAGGGCCACCCGATCCTGAGCAATAAACTCCCGCCCGATGACAAATGCCTGGGCGATCCCCTCAGGTCGTGGTTGTACTTGATAGTTAATACTCAACCCCAGATGGCTTCCATCGCCTAGCAACCGGGTAAAGCCATCCTGTTCATGTGGCGTCGTAATGACCAGAATATCCTGGATGCCAGCCAGCATGAGCGTGGACAATGGATAGTAAATCATCGGTTTATCAAAGACAGGCATAAGTTGCTTACTGACCGCATGGGTGAGAGGATAGAGTCTGGTCCCTGCACCACCAGCAAGAATAATTCCTTTCATCTTCGTCATGATATAACCCACTCGTTGATTATTCGCACGCCGGACTCCAATCAATGATGATAATGTTAATTATTGGAATCTGCATGAAGTCCAAGACGTTCGCGTTGATACGAATGATGAGTCACCGCATCACACCACCGGCCGTTGGCGATATACCATTGAATGGTTTTCCGCAAACCGGACTCAAAGGTATGGCACGGCTCCCATCCCAATTCAGATTGGATCTTTGTTGGATCTATTCCATAGCGAAAATCATGACCAGGACGATCCGTAACAAATGTTTTGAGATCCTCATACTGCCGTATTCCACATTCAACAAGTACAGGATTCGAGTTACAGGGTACGAGTTCGTCTAGAATGTGACAAATCGCCTCAACAACATCCAAGTTCGAACGTTCCGCCCGCCCCCCTAAATTATACTTCTCACCCGGCCTGCCATCCTCAAGCACACGCAAGAGTCCTTCGCAATGATCTTCGACAAATAACCAATCGCGAATATTCTGCCCGTTCCCATAAATCGGAAGAGGCTTGCCTTCCAAGGCATTCAAGACCATGAGGGGAATGAGTTTTTCAGGAAATTGATAGGGGCCATAATTATTCGAACAATTGGTGATAATCGTGGGAACGCCATAGGTATGAAAATACGCCCGAACCAAATGATCCGCGCTCGCCTTTGACGCCGCATAGGGAGAATTAGGTGCATAGGGTGTTTCTTCAGTAAACAATCCTGTTGTCCCCAATGTCCCATATACCTCATCTGTGGAGACATGGAGAAATCGGAAATGCTGGCGTTGATCCGATCCAGCCTGTTCCAGAAAACGCCGAACCGTGTCGAGAAGTACCAAGGTCCCCGTCACATTGGTGTAAATAAAAGGATGTGGATCATCAATTGAACGATCCACATGCGATTCAGCCGCAAAGTTGACTATCCATCGAGGCCGATACGTCTCGACGACCCTGCTCATTGCCGTTTCATCGGCAATGTCCGCCTGCACAAACTGCAGCCGGGAATCATGCCAGAGGTCTTCCAAACTTTCTCGATGACCGGCATAGGTCAATTTATCCACCACGACTATATGTGCGTCGGTCTTGGCAAAAGCCGTATGAACAAAATTTGCGCCGATAAAACCCGCGCCGCCGGTCACAATCATCGTATGCATCATGAAGTTATCGTACGAAAAAGGAAAAGAAGGTCAAGAGAGTGTTACTTCAAGCGGACAAAAAAGCAGAATGGTGTTCAACCGCCCACAGCAAGATTATTCTACGGTCACACTTTTGGCCAGGTTTCTGGGTCGATCGACATCCAACCCACGTAGAACGGCAATATGATAGGCTAAGAGTTGCAGGCCAACGGTAAAGAGAATAGGAGTCAAGAGAGGATGTACGTCCGGAATGGAAAATACATGATCCGCCACTTGGTCCAAGGCATGATCCCCTTCTGACACAAAGGCAATCACAGGGGCATTTCTCGCCTGCACCTCCATAAGATTACTCACAGATTTTTCATACAAACGATCTTTCGGCGAAAGCACGACCACCGGCATCTCGCTATCAATTAAGGCAATGGGGCCATGTTTCATTTCCCCTGCCGCATAACCCTCGGCATGAATATAGGAAATTTCTTTAAGTTTCAAGGCTCCCTCTAACGCGATGGGATAATTAATACCACGGCCTAAGTATAAGAAATTTCGTTTTTGAGCATACTGCTTGGCAATCGTTTCAATCATGTTCTCTTGTTTTAATATATGCTCGACATGGCCTGGAAGCATGAGAAAATGATCCAGCCACCACCGTCCTTCTTCCGGGCTCAAGATTTCGCGAACCCGTCCAACATGCAGGGCTAACAAATACAAGGCAATGATTTGCCCCGTAAACGCTTTGGTTGAAGCCACGCTAACTTCCGGCCCACAACGTGTATAAATAACCCCGTCGGCTTCCCGTGCTAAGGTACTTCCCACAACATTCACGATGGCCAAGACCCGCGCCCCATGCCGCTTGGCTTCTCGCGCCGCAGCCAACGTGTCAGCCGTTTCACCAGACTGCGAAATAGCGATAAACACATCATTAGGTTGAATCATTGGTTCGCGATACCGAAATTCCGAGCCAATATCTACTTGGATGGGTCTACGGACCATTTCTTCAAAAAGATATTTACCAACTAATCCAGCATGCCAGGAAGTCCCACAAGCGACAATCCAAAATCGCCTTGCGTTCAATAACTCTTCTTTGGTCATAGCTAAATCTGGAAGATCGGCTTCTCCTGATTCGTAATCGAACCGACCACCGAGAGTATCCATGATGACTTGTGGCTGTTCATGAATTTCTTTCATCATAAAATCTGGGTACCCGCCTTTTTCAGCGGCTTCTGCATCCCAATCAATTTTTTCATATTGAAATTCCTTTGGGTGGCCATCGGGATCGAAGACTTTGATCTCTGCTTCTTGCAATATACCGATATCGCCATCTTCCAAAAACACGACTTCTCGAGTATGTGCCAATAGTGGGGTGACATCCGAGGCTAAAAAGGCGCCCGTTCCATTCAATCCAATGACCAGAGGGCATCCTGAACGACTCACAACAATTCGTCCCGGTTCAGTTAGAGACATGACCGCAATGGCATAACTCCCATGTAAATCATGGGCTACCTGACGAACAGCCTCATCCAAACAACTCCCTCTCTTCATGGCGGAAGACAATAAATGGGCAATGACTTCAGTATCCGTTTCTGACTCAAATCGGTACCCTTCCGATTCCAAACGATGCCGTAAGACAAGAAAGTTTTCGATAATGCCATTATGAACGAGTACCAATTCTCCTGAACGATGGGGATGCGCATTTTGTTCAGAAGGCCGTCCATGTGTCGCCCAACGAGTATGTCCAATGCCCGTTCTTCCCTCAACCGAACCATTCTGGAGGACCACTTCCAAATTGGCGAGCTTTCCCACGCTTCGCCGAATCTCTAGATTTCCATTATGCTGAATGGCAATACCAGCCGAGTCATAGCCACGATACTCCAGTTGCCGTAGTCCCGATATCAAAATAGGGGCCGCAGATTCGCGCCCAACATACCCGATGATCCCACACATAAGCTGAAACTTTCTTATCTCTTCAACTTTTAGAATATTGAATGAAGATACATTATATTTCGGTGAGTTCGTGAAAAACTAAAGGCAGCATGAAGACCTTCAGCCTGCCAATGGAGAGAAACATTAAGAAAGCCTATGTTGATTCTTGTTCTTTCTGAATAACTGGAGTTGATGTAGGCAGGTCTTCAGTCGTACAGTTCTTGCCATTGCTGGGGAGTCCTGATGGATCCAACATGGCCCGACGACGTGCAGCCGTTCCTTCTTTATTGGTTTGTGGTATTCGAGAGATTCCAAGCGCATCAGCAGGAACGTCTTCGGTTACGGTTGTCCCTGCGGCAATTAATGCCCCTTCTCCAATTGTGACAGGTGCGATGAGTTGAACATCGCTTCCAATAAACACATTGTCCTCTATGACCGTTCGTTCCTTTCGATAGCCATCATAATTACATGTAATGGTTCCGGCCCCTACATTCACGTTTCGACCGATCCACGTATCTCCAAGGTAGCTAAGATGATTCACCTTTGATCCTTCCCCAACTTCCGTTTTTTTGAGTTCCACAAAATTTCCGATTTTGGCTTTTTTATGAATCACATTGCCAGGACGCAAATGCGCCATGGGTCCAATCACAGCTTCTTCCTCAACCGTGGCTTCCTCCAGAACACAGGCATCATGAATCCTGACGCCTCGATGCAGCACAGAATGTGTGAGTCGCGAATTGGCACGAATCGTACAATTTTCTCCGACATGAGTCTCGCCCTCAAGAATGACTCCCGGGTGAAGCACCGTATCACGACCAACGGTCACATGATGATCGACCACAACCCGGTCAGGATCCAATATGGTTACACCGCCCAACATCATACGCTCACAAATCCGGCGGCGCATTTCCTTTTCCACCACTGCCAAATGCACCCGGGTATTCACGCCGGTTGTCTCCAAAGAATCTTCGGTCACCCATGCCAGTACTTTTTCCCCTTGCTGGACTGCTATCTCAATAATATCGGTAATATAATATTCCCCCTGTGCATTTTGAGGATGCAATTGCCCCAGAACCGACTCAAGAAATCCAGCTTCCACTACATAGGTGCCAACATTGATTTCGGACACCCGTTTTTCTTCCGATGAAGCATCTCGATCTTCGACCACCCGGCAAACCGAACCTTCGTTTCCTCGAAGGATCCGTCCGTATCCACTCGGGTCGGTCAAAACCGTGGTTAACAGCGTCAGCATGGCGCCTTCTGATTGATGATAATTCACTAAGGCAGCCAGGGTTTCCGATGTTAATAACGGAGTATCACCATTTATAATCACATACTTACTCGCCGCCTGAGAAGAATGCTGTTTGAGCGCAGGGTAGGCTTGTTGGACTGCATGTCCAGTCCCTAATTGCTGGGTTTGCTCCACAACGAGAAACGGATCAAAGTGAGCTTTTTCCTTTACCAGATAGGCGCGTACTTGATCGGCCCCATGCCCGACAACCACTGCCACATTATTGTTTGCTACATGGCGGGCTAAGAGCATCGCGTATCCCAACATAGGACGCCCAGCAACATCATGCAACACCTTCGGCAGCGTGGATTTCATACGAGTGCCTTGCCCTGCAGCAAGAATGATCACAGACGTGTTGTTTTGGCGACTCATGAGAATAGGATACGTATAAAAAATGCCTTATTGAGGGCAGTGAACCTATGATGCCCCTTTAACAGTCATTCTACTCGTTTTTCTAGCAAGTTCAATGCCATGGGCTTTTTCTTGTGGGGAATAGAATCCCCCCGATACGATTAATTTCATAGCCTCTTCCACGCTCATCTCTACCGGAACAACTTCCTTTTCAGGCACTAATAAAAAATACCCAGATGTAGGATTGGGAGAAGTCGGCACAAATACATGAACCAGCGGTTCCGGCGCTAAACATTGAATTTCTTCCCGGGTCTCTCCCGTCACAAAGGCTAAACAATAATTCCCATTTTTGGGAAACTGGATCATGACCACCTTGTCGTATTTTTCCCGCTGTTTAAAGGACAAGATATCCATCATGGATTTCAATGTAGCATAAATACCTCGCACGATGGGCACTCGATCCAAGAACTCCTCCCAGCGGCTCACCATCCGTCTCCCAAAAAAATTGGTCGCCAGTACACCGGAAAGAAGGATTAGGAGCACCAGAGCCATGATCCCAAGGCCCGGGAAATAATAATCAGGAAGGACCAAGTCAGCTAAGGCAGTCCCGAGGATGCTATCCACCGTGACAAACAGGGTTTTTAAAATGAGAATGGTTCCCCAGATAGGTGTGATAACCAGAAGACCTGTGAGGAAGTACCGTTTAAGAGAGGCGCGAAGCGTATTCATTGAAAATGGCGGACCTTAATCCTCCAAAGAAAGGGTATCACTAAAAAAATTGGCGGAAAGATACCCCTGAGTATCTTACAATCCCGACATGTTACCGGCAAGACTTTTCTTTCAAATTTCAATGACTTAGACTATAGGCGGAGGATGATGTTTTAATGGAATCCAGAAGCCCACGAACAAAAAAACAGCGATCGTTAAGCGGAGTGTTTATCACCTTCGAAGGCACGGAAGGTTCCGGAAAGACCACCCAATGCCGACGACTCGCTCGATCACTGCGGGCGCAGGGCTACCAAGTCATCGAAACTCGTGAGCCCGGTGGAACACCTCTGGCTGAAACCATTCGCAAATTGTTATTGGCTTCATCGAAGCCCCAGGGTCACGCCGAATCCATCACACCGTGCTGTGAATCCATGTTAATTTTTGCCGCTCGGTCCCAACATGTCGCACATGTTATTCAACCAGCATTGGCGAAGGGGATGATTGTGCTCTGTGATCGGTTTTTTGACTCAACCCTGGCCTATCAAGGATATGCTCGTTCTCTTGATAAGACATTTCTTATCACCGCCCAGCAATTTGTTACAAATGGACTGCAACCGCATCTCACATTTTTTCTTGATCTCCCGATTCAAGATGGGTTAGCAAGACGCCAACGAGCGAAAAAACAAAACCGATTGGATCATGAATCGCTCAGCTTTCATCGACGAGTACGTCGCGGGTTTCTCGCCTTGACCAAACAGTACCCGGAACGGATCCAACAGATTGATGCCCGACAGTCTCCTCATGCCCTAGCCGACCAAATTGCTTCCATGACTTCGCATATCATCCACAACAACACTTCTCTTGGTTTGGTCCATTCTTCACCAAAGAAATAATAGTTCTCAAGCATGCCATTTAATACAATCATTGGACACCACCGCCCCATTCAGTGGCTTCAGACCGCCGTAAGGACCCACCACCTCGGGCATGCCTATCTCTTTCATGGGGAACCAGCTATCGGGAAACGGCAAACCGCACAAGCCCTAACCCAATTACTCCACTGTGAAATGCCACAGTCAGATTCCGCACCAGACGCTTGTGGCACCTGTCGGTCATGCCACCAAGTTGAGCAAACAATCCATCCCGATTGTTTAATTATTCAGCCCGAAGATGGACAAAAACAGAATCCCAAAATAAAAATCGACCAAATTCGTGAAATCGAACACCTCGTCATTTATCGCCCGCTTATCGGTTCACACAAGATCTGCCTCATTGATGAAGCCGAGACCATGACGATAGAAGCTGCGAATGCCTTACTGAAAACCCTGGAGGATCCGCCGGATCATTGTCTCTTTCTTCTTATCTCGAGTCGTCCGGAACATCTCTTGCCGACTATTCGATCTCGATGTATTGCTCTTCGGTTTTCCCCTCTGCCCGTCGGTGACGTTTTTGAATTTCTCAAAAAGCATTCATCGATGGAGTCAAGCGACGCAAGACTAGTGGCAACCTTCTCGGAAGGCCGGCTGGGACAAGCACTCCACCTCGATCCTGAAGAATTGAAGGTCAATCTTCGCCAATACTGGGCCTTGTTATTTGAGGAACATTCCGATTCAGCGGCACACGTTTTTGCAATCAGCGAAAGTCTTGTTAAATCTCACCAAGTACCAGAAGCGATCCATTGGTTTCAGCAGGGCCTGCGGGATCTGCTCCTACTCTCCTTAGAGGAGACAAATTCTCCTACGCTCTACTGTGATCAGGAACCTACACTCCGCCATTTAGCAAAGCGGATAAGACCCTCGGACATTCTAGAGCTCATAAAAGAATTACATCAGCTTGAACGGGATCAACAACGAAATCTGAACATGCAAATCGGCTTAGAACAATTTTTCTTCCATCTCCATGACCAATTGGAATATGCTCATGCCCATGAATGAATCTCAAAAGGGTATCCAAAGCTTAATCGACCGAAAATGAATATGCGCAGAGTGTTTTTCTTTACAGGGAAAAAGGAATTATTACGTTATGCCTAATACGTTTTACGTCACGACCCCCATTTATTATGTCAACGATGTGCCGCATATCGGCCATGCTTATACCACGATTGCAGCAGATGTGTTGGCCCGATTTCATCGTTTACGAGGCTATGATGTCTTTTTTCTTACCGGATTGGACGAACACGGGCAAAAAGTTCAGCAAGCGGCTGCGAAGGCCGGCTGCGATCCGCAAACACATTGTGATCGGCTCATGCCGAAATTCAAGAACCTTTGGACGCAGTTGAATATTTCACAGGATGGGTTTATTCGCACAACCGACGCTCACCACCAAACAGTTGTACAGCGTTGCTTACAAACCCTTTTTGACAAGGGTTTGATTTACCTAGCGGAATACACGGGATGGTATTGCACCTTCGATGAGCGGTTTTGGACAGAGAAGGATGTGGAGCAGGGTCTTTGCCCCGATTGCCGACGGCCGGTAGAGCAGGTGAGCGAGCGAAACTACTTTTTTCGTATGAGCCAATTTCAAGATCGTCTCAAAAACCATATTCAGACGCATCCCGGATTTATTCAGCCGGATTCCCGACGAAATGAGGTGTTGGGGTTTCTGCAAAAGCCACTGGAAGATCTCTCTATATCTCGACCCAAGTCACGCCTCTCATGGGGAATTGAATTGCCCTTTGACCGAGACTGTGTGGCCTATGTGTGGGTCGATGCATTGGTGAATTATCTTTCGGCCTTGGAATATCTCTCAACCCACAAGAACGCTGCTGGGTTTTGGCCGGCTTCGGTGCACTTGGTAGGCAAGGATATTCTTACGACCCATGCCGTATATTGGTCTACCATGCTCATGGGCATGGAGCGTCCGCTCCCACAATCCATCTTTGCCCATGGATGGTGGACCGTGGATGGTGAAAAAATGTCAAAAAGCCGTGGGAATGTGATTGATCCATACGCCATTGTGGAAGCATTCGGCACCGATGCCTTTCGGTATTTCCTGCTACGAGAAGTTCCATTCGGCCAGGACGGGGATTTTTCCCTGACAGCCTTCCATCGTCGGTACCAGGCGGAATTAGCCAATGACTTGGGAAACCTGGTTTCTCGGACATTAGCGATGCTCGGCAATTTTTCTAAACATATGATCCCTCGTCCCGATCCTCAAACAGAAATTGAGTTGGACCACCAACTCCAACAGGCCGCATCAACCCTTTGCGAAATAATTGCAGCGCACCTTCATCGCTTTGAATTTCATCGTGCCCTAGAAGCAATTTTGGGGCTAGTGCAATTAGCCAATCAATATATCGATAAAACCGCGCCATGGGTCTTAGCGAAAGATCCTGCGAAGACACCAAGGCTACAGACCGTATTGTTTTATCTTGCAGAAACACTACGGTTCCTGACTTATGCCCTTTCTCCATTTCTCCCCCATACTGCGGAAATCATGAAAACCCGATTGGGACTCACGGTAGACTTTCTTGCTTCCACGCTACCGAACTACCCGGCTTGGGGCGAGTACGCATACACCAATCCAGTCACCAAAGGAGAAGCACTGTTTCCCAAGAAAGACATGCCGTCCACCAATGCCTCACAACCATCTCCGTCTCCAACCCCTTCGTCTTCCTTGGAAAAAAATGAACCGGCTTCAGTTTCATCGTCTCAATCTTCACAACCTCCCATGACCACTGACGACCTACCGCTCATCGGGATCGAAGAGTTTCAGAAAGTCCAGCTGAAAGTCGCCAAGATTCTTACAGTCGAGCGGGTACCGAAATCTGCAAAACTTCTCAAGCTGCAAGTCGATATTGGAACCGAACAACGTCAGATTGTGGCAGGCATTGGCAAGAAATACGCGCCCGAAGAATTGGTGGGAAGAACCATTGTGGTGGTCGCCAATCTCAAACCGGCCAAACTGATGGGGATCGAATCACAAGGCATGGTCCTGGCCGCTGGAGATAAAGATGTACTGGGATTACTCGCATTATCGGAAGACATCCCGATTGGCACCAAAGTGAAATAATTGAGATGCTAAGAAGGGTGAACCTATTTTTTCAATACGCCTCCCGATGAATAAACCCTTTCCAACACGTAAGAAGCATGATTTTCATATCCAACCACAATGACCAATGTTCAATGTAATAGATATCGTGTGCCAGTCGTTTTTCCCACGATGTATTACCTCGGAATCCATTGACCTGAGCCCATCCTGTAATACCCGCTTTCATTTTGTGGCGAAGATTGTACTGAGGAAATTGTTCTCGAAACTTTTGAATAAACTCCGGGCGCTCAGGACGAGGTCCAACGATACTCATTTCCCCCTTGAGTACATTCCAAAATTGAGGCAATTCGTCCAAACTCGTGCGACGTAAAATTTTGCCGAGGGGCGTCCGCCGAGGATCCTTAGAGTCCGCCCAAACAGGTCCTGTCTCCCGTTCAGCATCATCATACATCGTTCGAAACTTGAGAATTTGAAAAGAACGCCCATCAAGACCTCCCCGAATCTGTCGATAAAAAATTGGACCAGATGACGTCATTTTAATAAGTATGGCGATCATTACCATAAGAGGGATGGTTATTCCCAAAGCCACTAACGCTCCGGCCACATCAAACCAACGTTTCAGGAAGACGTTCCACCCATAGAGTGGCGATCCTTGTAACGTAATGATGGGCAAACCGCCGAATATTTCAGCCTCGGCTCTTAAAGTAATAAATTCATAAATAGAGGGAATGACTTTCACTTCAATGGTCGTAGTGGAAAGAATTTTCATCAGCCGCTCGGCTTCGCCTTCCACAGCAGGCGGTAGACACAAAAACACCACATCAACCTGCCGGGGCAACAACTCTTCAGCTTGATTAAAAGTGCCTATTACTGGCACACCCTGCAACAGTTCCCCAACTTTGGCTACATTCCTGGACAAATATCCACGTACCTCCATGCCTAATTCTGGATGAGCCCGAAGAGTTTGAACCAGCCGTTGACCTAAAATCCCTGCCCCAATAACCACAACATGCCGCTGGTTATATCCCAACCGACGAAGAACCCGAAGAATTTCACGAAACACCATTCGCGAAAATCCTAAAACCACCAAATTTAGCAACCAGAAGTACAGGATCACCAATCGGGAAAACTCAAAGGTTTTTGAAAAAAAGGTAAGGGCCACCAGGATCAGAATACACAGCGTATTGGCTTTGGCTAAATCCACAAATTCAGCGAGATGAGATCCCATTCGACGTGGACGATATAAATTCAAAGTAGAAAAACTGATCCCCCATACTAGAATTATTGGAAAGAGCAACCACAAATAGGGTTCAATAGGGGGAATTCCCTTTGTTACAGGGAAGAGAGGAGCGGAAAATCGAATAAAATAGGCTGCAAGCCAGCAGCCACTGATAAGGAGGAGATCAGAAAGAAACAGAAGATTTTTAAAAAATTCGGAATGGCGTTTCAGCATGGGCAGAGGAATTCAATGATCAAACTCATCTCCAGAATGGGGGAACCCTCGTGTATGTCTTCTTAGTTCATGAAATCCCACCCATCGGCGATGCAAGCTGAGCCGTCTTGTTACAGCGTCAGGAAGTTTATCATAGTGATATCCCAGTTTATACCCTGCAAACTTCAGGATTCCCCTGAGAATTGATTGGGGTATCAAGTGAGGCAGTCTGTTGGTCAATAAAAATCTCATTTCTGACAACATGTATTTGACGCCTTCTTTCTCTGGGCCTCCAAACTCCTCCAGAAGCCAGTTTTCGGTCTTATGAAAGACGCCCGTATCAAAGTACCGTTTCATCTCAGCACATAGAGAATAGTTATGCGAATGGGATACAGCGGCCTCTGCTACATAGGCAACCTTATAGCCCATGCCCAGCATTCTTGCACAAGTATGTATGTCTTCTCCGAAAATCAATTTCTCTTTGAACCACCCAACGTTTTCTAGAGCACTTCTTTTGTATGCTGCAAAGGAGTTCGAACAAAAAGCAGTCTTGAGCCCAAACGTTGCCTTGTCGGAGAGATTCCTGACATACGATTGGGTCGGATAGTTGAAGGCCCTTAGATGAGCGGCAAATGGTGTGGCATTCTGATGAGGAATTTGCCTTCCATATGCAGCTCCAACTTTCTCGTCTTCACGAAGAGGTCTGACAAGATCATCAACAGCATTCTCTCCCAAAGGTATAGCATCCTGCGTCAGGTAAACGAGGATTTCCCCATCAGTCTGTTTGCCCGCCAGTGTTCTGGTCCCACCATGATCGAACTCGGACTTCCGGATGACGGTCACACGAATTTTACATGCTTTTGCTGTTGCGACAGTATGATCGGATGATGAGGAATCCACGATGAAAATTTCATAGTGC
This sequence comes from Nitrospirota bacterium, assembly GCA_003228495.1. Classification (GTDB taxonomy): domain Bacteria; phylum Nitrospirota; class Nitrospiria; order Nitrospirales; family UBA8639; genus Nitrospira_E. The sequence continues at coordinate 2,063 of QIDY01000153.1, read as the reverse complement.
TTAAGGTTTTGACCAAGCAGAGCATTTAACTGTTGCTTGATATACCAAGACGCATTGTAGGTCGGTATTATGATACTAATCACAAACCAATCTCTCAAAATTTTCGGTATGCCTGACAGGCGTGAATATTTTTCCGAGGCCATGCCAACCGGCTCCCCAGTTATAAGAACAATCCCTTTCATAATGAATCCCGCTCGGACGATCATGAATAGAATCTGATTGCCCATTTATAAACTGCTGGATTTTCTGCGCCATGAACTCTCTATTCATGGTTGGAGTCAACAATGCCTTCATAATCGGGAACATACATACATTTCCACCCGGCAAGTGGAGCTCGAAAAATGAGATCACCATCCTCATCAGCCTTAAACCGACAATCCGGAATAAACAATAAGGAAAGCTATAAAATCGCCTTAATAGGCTTACTACGAAAAGAGGTTGAGTAATTTCCTTGCCACAAAAGAATAGGACTATTCCTTAGAGGTTCAACCAATGAAATCAAGAGCAAAACTTGAATCTATCGTAAAGAGGGTATAGCACGGACCACATCCAACGTCAGAATGAGTATAAATTTCCCTGACTCCATTTTCTTGATTCTCTGACACCCTGTGGAATAAATCGTCAATTTGGTGTTCGATAAGCCCGCACCGCCCTTATGACAGGCAGCAGCATACAGCGCAGCAACGGCTGCCGCTTGACAGCATTCTTGAGATTGGCAAGTTTGAGCTCGGTGTGATAGCACAACACATCTACCAAATCTTTCCAGAAGGTCCGGTGAGGTAATTCTTGTGTGTGAGGCAAGCCTATGTCCGTGAATGCCGTGAACCTACGTAAGCCGTTTTTGGCATTCAAGGTGGCTTGGAGGAAGGCATGGCCAAACCACCGATCAGGCTCAAGATGACAACCCTCGGCCCATTCGTTCCATGCGTTAATGAATACTAGCTGATCTGTATGGTCTGATCGCTGAACTTGATCAATAGTAGAGGACAACCAGTACTCATAGTTCTCGGGGGATCCGTTAAGCACCACAAGAGCACGTGCTCCAACGCGAGCGGTATTATCCCATGATGGAAATACCGTTTTGAAAACTCGCGAGGTATCATAGGCGCAATCGAGATACGATTGTGCAATCTTCGCGTACTGCATCACGTTGCCTTGAAAAGCATCATAAAAGTTAATTTCGTGATTGATGTTTGGGGATCGAAGATTATGCGGAGGAAATTCAACGCCACTATCAAAACCGAACTTGGCGTAATCGTCGTTGCCATGTGTCAACGCTGCACATAGGTGTATTTCACCCAATCCGATCGATCGACAATGCTCGCGCCACACCCGCACGGTGTGGAGGGCATCCGGAATGTGCTGTGGCCGATACACGATGAGATACGGCTTGCCATCTACACGGATATAGCGTTTATCCTCGAAGATCGGCACCAACGCCTTGATGAAATTAATGTCGTCTTCGGGCAGGTACTTCTGCGCGATCAATACTTCATGATCGGCTGCATCCCAGCGACGCGTCCAGTTCTCGTTCGCCCAGCACAAGCAAAACGGCATGTCACTTTCCGGATCGGCAAGCATATCGTCAAATGGCAGATTAAGTATCCGCGTACCGGAGAACCAGTAATAGTAATAACAAAACCCATCGATGCCATACTGCTTCGCAACGGTTATCTGATCGCGCCGTGTCTCGCGCACACGAAGATCGTAGAATCCAAAATCACCAGGCAGGTGCGGTTGAAAGTGCCCCTCAAACAGCGGACTCGATTTGGTCACGTTTGTCCATTCAGTGAAACCCTTACCCCACCAGCCGTCATTCTCCGGTATCGGATGAAACTGGGTAAGGTAAAACGCAATCAGCCTAGGCAAAGGTTTCGTTCCTAAAGATGGATAGTTGGCATCAATACTCATTCTATGGCTTGTATTGGTGAGTTATTTGCATGAAGTTGTATAAATTGTTACAGATGAATTCCCAGCAGATCAAGACCCTTACGGATACGCTGTTTTACCTGGGGACTCAAACGACAACCTATACGCATCTTCAATGAGGCTAAACTGGTGGC